>NZ_LJOQ01000100.1:0-118029 GCF_001672255.1 Anabaena sp. AL09 | reverse complement strand
CTACGCATCTGGTAAAAACATCCTTTTTTTGACTGAGCTTTAAACTGGTGCAAATGAGTGTTTCTTATTTGCTCCCTGTTCCCTGTTCCCTCTTCCCTGTTCCCTTCTTTTGTAAGTGAATGGAAAAAAAACTAAATATGTAAGGAAAAGTCAAGTTGCCCAAAACCTCTTTTCTGTTCCCTTGCCATAACCACAATTTTTAACGCCAACCTACTTAATGACCTGATAACTACTATATCTATGTCGGTCTTTCTGATAAGTCATGCTTACTATATACATATCCAGTATAATCTAACTGTACATTAAGAAACATATATCAAAGATAATTTGGGGTAGTTAACTGATTAAGTATTCAGTCTTCAGCTATCAGTTTTCAATCCGGAAATACAGAATGTTAAATGTGTATAACTTTCAGGAAATAACTACTTCCTTTTCTCTACTATTACTGCTGATAGCTGAATGCTGACATCAAATATTAAATCAAGGTGATAACCGCTCAATTTGCCATTCTCCATCATTTAAACGAGTATATAGCAGGCGATCATGTAAACGACTTGATCTTCCTTGCCAAAACTCAATTTTTTGGGGAATCACGCGAAAACCACCCCAATGAGGAGGACGAGGAACTTCCTGATTTTCATATTTAAGCTGAAACTCCTGTAATTGTGCTTCTAAAATTTCTCTACTTGCAATTACTTCGCTTTGATTAGAAGCCCAAGCACCTAGCCGACTATATGCAGGACGAATTTCAAAATAGCTATCAGATTCTGCTGAAGAAATTTTTTCCACAGTCCCCACAATTCTCACCTGACGTTCTAGTTCAGCCCACCAAAAAACTAAAGCAGCATGGGGATTTACCGCAAGTTCCTGTCCTTTTTCGCTATTGTAATTAGTAAATAAGACAAACCCCCGTTCATCAAAATCTTTGAGTAATACCATTCTCGCCGAAGGCTGACCATCTGCTGTACAGGTAGCCAAAGTCATAGCATTAGGTTCAGGTAGCTGGGCTGCTAAGGACTGAGTAAACCAAATTTTAAATTGTGTAAACGGATTTGGATTAATTTCTTTTTCACTCAAATCTTGTAATGTGTAGTCTTTGCGAAGATCCGCTATGCTTGTATCCATTTTTGTGATTTCCTCAAATTTAGATCGAAAAAATATTTATGATCAAAATCAGTAAATTGTTTAGACAATAGGAATGAATGGAAGTTACAGGAGTATGGCTAAAGCCACGCTGCGTTATCATTCCTTTCCTACCTCAAAAGCCCCTGCTTATACATTAAATCAGATGCGCCGTTCTGCTTCTCTGCAAACTCTATTAATTTATGGACTCAGTGGACCAATTATCGCCCTCAATATCTGGCTACTGTCTGTATTATTTCGTTTTTTCCAAAATCCAATTACTATTCTCAGTATTGCGGCAATTCTGGCTTTTTTACTAAATTACCCGGTTAAGTTACTTGAGAAAGTCAGAATTACCCGCACTCAAGCGGTAATCATTGTTTTACTACTAACTTTAACTTTGTTTATTGTTTTGGGTGTTACTCTCGTACCCATGCTAATTGACCAAACCATTCAACTTTTAAATAAGATTCCGGATTGGTTGGCGACTAGTCAAGCTAATTTAGATCACTTAGAAAGTTTAGCAAAGCAGCGGCGCTTATCTATAGACTTAAAGCTGGTAACAAATCAAATAAATGCTAATATTCAAAATCTGGTACAGCAAATAGCTTCAGGGGTAGTAGGATTTGCAGGAACACTATTATCAGGAATACTGAATGTAGTCTTAGTCATCGTTTTAGCTTTTTATATGCTCATATATGGCGATCGCGTTTGGTCTGGTTTAGTTAATCTGCTACCATCTAATATTGGTATTCCCTTTAGCCGATCATTGCAGTTAAATTTCCAAAACTTTTTCCTAAGCCAATTATTGCTGGGACTGTTCATGGTCATAGCCCTCACACCCATATTCTTATTTCTAAAAGTCCCATTTGCTCTCTTATTTGCCATTATAATTGGTATTTCTGGACTTATTCCCGTTGTTGGCGCAACTTTAGGCATTGGTTTAGTCACAATGTTAGTATTAATCCAAAATTGGTGGTTAGCCTTTCCAGTCGCTACAATGGCAGTTATCATGCAACAAATTAAAGATAATCTGTTAGCTCCAAAATTAATGGGTAATTTTATCGGACTCAACCCCCTGTGGATTTTTATCGCCATTTTAATGGGATTTGAAATTGCCGGATTATTAGGAACACTCGTTGCTGTGCCAATTGCTGGGACTATCAAAGGCACTTTTGATGCCATCAAAAGCAGTAACCATAGCGATTTTGTCTCAAATTTTCGAGTTAATTATGGCTCAGAATTTGAAGAAGATGAATAAGTTGGTCAGTTGTCAGTTGTCAGTTGTCAGTTGTTATTGGAACTCTTCCCTTTCTTCCTTCTTCTTTCTTCTTCCTCCTGATAGCGAAGCGTGGCGTTAGCCATACTCCTTCTTCCTGGTATTTTAAATTTTAAATTAATGGATGCAGCCGAATTATTAGAAAAAATTACACACCTGATTGAGCAAGCTGAAAAAGGGGAAATTGACCCTTGGGACGTGCGAGTTATTGAGGTGATTGATCATTACTTGGAATTAATGTCCCCAGAAGCAAAAACCATCAGAGGCTACGAAAGTGACTTATCTCAATCTGGACAGGCTTTTTTATCAGCATCAATGCTCGTATTATTTAAAGCTAATACATTAGTTCAGTTATCAGCAGTATATAATACTCCAGAAAAAGTTTTAGATGATACACTATTAGGAATTGAAGACGGCTTGTTATATCCGGCCCATCGTTTGCACCTAGAGCAACACTTGCGTCGTCGTCCGGCCGCTATGCCACCGCCAAAACGTCGGGTGACTTTGCAAGAGTTAATAGACCAGTTGCAAATTATGGCCAGCCAGCTAAAACTAGTAAAAAAAGTTGATAAACCTAGGCGGTTTAAAGGTCGGCCTAGTGTGCAGACCATGCGAGAAGCTCTAGAGTTAGCGCACCAAGAAAATTTAACCCAAGTCGCGTTAGAAATAGAGCAGGTGTTATATGGTGCTGCTAAAGAGCAAAATTCAGAGGAACAATATTGGAATCTAGAAGAACTGATAGATTTATGGATACAGACAAAACAACCAGAGAAAAATGGGGAGCATCATGAATCAGAACACGGTAACTTAGTTAGCGTTTTTTGGGCTTTACTACTGCTATCGGCTCAATCTAAGGTAGAACTATTTCAAAAAGAATTTTACCAGGAAATTCAAATCCGCTTACCTAGCTAAAAGCAGGGGCAGGGGGAGAATAAATTTCTATCTATTCCAACTAACAACTGTACGGGCGAAGCATTTGGAGAACTATTTTTGGCAATGATAACAACTGTACGGGCGAAGCATTTGGAGAACTATTTTTGGCAATGACCGATAATTTATCTTCCAAATGCTTCGCCCCTACTAACAACTGACTAAGGAATAAAATTTTATGAAAGCGATGATTCTTGCAGCGGGAAAGGGTACTCGTATCCGTCCCATCACATATACAATTCCCAAACCCATGATTCCTATTCTGCAAAAGCCGGTTATGGAATTTTTACTGGAGTTATTACGTCAACATGGATTTGACGAAATTATGGTCAATGTCAGCCATTTGGCGGAAGAAATAGAAAGTTATTTCCGTGATGGTCAGCGGTTTGGAGTGCAGATTGCCTATTCTTTTGAAGGTAAAATTGATGATGATGGTAAACTCGTCGGCGAAGCTATCGGTTCAGCCGGGGGTATGCGGCGGATTCAAGACTTCTCACCATTTTTTGATGACACATTTGTAGTGTTATGTGGTGATGCTTTAATTGATTTAGATTTAACTGCGGCGGTAAAGTGGCATAAATCCAAAGGGGCGATCGCTACCATCATCACCAAATCAGTTCCCAAAGAAGAGGTTTCTAGCTACGGTGTGGTGGTTACTGACGAAAATAATCGCGTTAAAGCTTTCCAAGAAAAACCTTCAACAGAAGAAGCCCTTAGCACTAATATCAATACAGGTATTTATATTTTCGAGCCAGAAGTGTTTGAATATATACCCTCTGGAGTGGAATATGACATTGGTAGCCAGTTATTCCCCCAACTTGTAGCAGATAACGCCTCTTTTTATGCTATTCCCATGGATTTTGAATGGGTAGATATTGGTAAAGTTCCCGATTATTGGCGAGCAATTCGTGGTGTTTTATCAGGAGAAATTAAAAATGTCCAAATCCCTGGACATGAAGTTGCTCCCGGTATTTTTACTGGTTTAAATGTATCTGTAAATTGGGATAAAGTTGATATCACTGGACCTGTTTATATTGGGGGAATGACCAAAATCGAAGATGGGGCAAAAATTATTGGACCAGCAATGATTGGTCCAAATTGCTGGATTTGTAGTGGGGCTACTGTAGACAACAGTGTAATTTTTGAATGGTCGCGTTTAGCTCCAGGAGTCCGCTTAGTAGATAAGCTGGTGTTTGGGCGTTACTGTGTAGATAAGACGGGAGCATCCATTGATGTGCAAGCTGCGGCTTTAGATTGGCTAATTACTGATGCTCGGCAAACTCGACCCTCAGAAATACCTTTAGAACACCAAGCGATCGCTGAATTATTAGGAGCAAATGTTAATTAGTTAGTTGTCAGTTGTTCGTCAGTAGGGGCGAAGCATTTGGAAGATAAATTATCGGTCATTGCCAAAAATAGTTCTCCAAATGCTTCGCCCGTACAGTTGTCAGTTGTCCTTTGTCAGTTGTCCGTTGTCCGTTATCCGTTGTTTTTCTTTACCACTGACCACTGACCACTGACAACTGACAACTGACTATTAACTATTAACTATTCAAGTAAGTATACCGTTGTAAACTTTGCTCGTAAGTTTGTAGTAGTCGCTGAGATTCTGTTATAGTAATGTGCTGTTCTTCTAAAGCTCGCTCACACCGTTGGCGAATGTTTTCTATCATGTCCTCAGCATCATACTGGACGTAGCTCAGAACTTCACTCATGGTATCGCCCTTGACAACGTGTTCAATTTGATAACCTTTGGGTGTTAAATTAATGTGAACAGCGTTAGTGTCACCAAAGAGATTATGTAAATTCCCCATAATTTCCTGGTACGCTCCATTCAGGAACATTCCCAGATAATAAGGTTTCCCCGGCTCAAATTCGTGCAGTTCTAACACTGATTTGACATCTCGCAAATCTATGAAGCGGTCTATTTTTCCATCACTATCACAGGTTAGATCCGCTAAAATTCCTCTCCGGGTTGGTTCTTCATCCAGACGATGTATAGGCATAATGGGAAATAGTTGATCTATCGCCCAACAGTCCGGTGCTGATTGAAACACGGAAAGATTGATATAGTAAATGGAAGCCATGATTTTTTCTAGGTCTTCCAACTCATCAGGTACGTATTCTTCCTGACGGATGAGATTTAAAACCTTTTGACAACAAGCCCAGTAAAGACGTTCGGCTTTAGCGCGTTCCTTGAGGCGCAAAATTCCTAAGTTGAAACGACTGATGGCTTCCTCTTTGAATTGAGCCGCATCGTGATAGAACTCTTGGTAATTTTCCTTATTAATGGATTGGTAGGTTTCCCAGAGATATTTAATGATTGGGGATTCTCCCTCTTGGTGAGGAGAAGGGGGATTAAGGGGGACATCGCTGGTGCTGAGAACATCAAAGATTAAAACCGATTGGTGGGAAGAAATCGCCCGGCCACTTTCACTCACTAATGTTGGTACGGAAATATGCTTTTCATCACAGGTATCTTTTAACTCTGCCACGATGTCGTTAGCATAGTTTTGCATATTGTAGTTTTTCGAGGTGTAGAAGTTGGTTTGAGAGCCGTCGTAATCTACACCCAAGCCACCACCAACGTCTAAATATTTCATATCTGCCCCCAGCATGGCCAACTCCACATAAATGCGGCTGGCTTCTTGGATAGCATCTTTAATGACATTGATAGCAGAGATTTGAGAACCAATGTGAAAGTGTAATAACTGCAAAGAACCGAGTAAGTCGGCTGCACCTAATTTTTCCACAGCTTCCATAATTTCGGGAATTGTCAAGCCAAACTTAGCGCGATCGCCTGTGGAAGTTCCCCAACGCCCCATTCCCTGGGTACTTAATTTCGCTCTTACTCCCAAGATGGGTTTAATGCCTAATTGACGGCTGACCGCAATGGCCAAATCTACCTCTTCAATTTGCTCTAGGACGATCACTGGTGTTTGTCCTAGCTTTTGGGCTAACATGGCTGTTTCGATGTATTCCTGGTCTTTGTAGCCGTTGCAAATTAACAATGCGCCTGGTGTATCCAACAAGGCTAGAGCAATCATTAATTCTGGCTTAGAACCTGCTTCTAAACCAAATTGATGGGGTTTACCAAATCTCACTAAATCTTCGATCAGGTGGCGTTGTTGATTGCACTTAACGGGAAATACTCCCCGATATACCCCAGGATAGTTATAGCGAGCGATCGCTTTGGCAAAACAAGCATTTAATCGCTCAATTCGGTCTTCCAAAATATCGGAAAACCGGATTAACATGGGTAGCCCCAAATTACGCTGCTTTAAAGCATTTACCAACTCGAACAAGTCTAATGACCCACCACGTTCACCCTTGGGGGAGACAGTCACATGACCAGCCGCATTAATCGAAAAATAAGGCTTTCCCCAACCTTCAATCCGGTACAGGTCTTCACTATTCTCAATTTTCCAAGGTAGAGGTAAATCTCCCGTAATTGGACTAGGGACTAGTAGTTGCTTCTGTTTTTGGCGTTTCAATTCAGCTTTATGCCCATTAGACGGCATTTTCACAATTTCATCAGCGGTTGACTCGACACCCATTTCTTCCTGACCTCTGTGTTTGCCCACGAAAATAATAATTTAACAAAATAGTCTGGTAAGGGATATACAACTAGAAATAAATATCGTCATTACCATGCTGCGCTACCCGTAGAGGGGTAAGTAAGCCTTGCTGCGTCTTTACTAGCCAGAAAAGAAGACAATTTTTTTCTCGTTCCCTTATCTCTGCAATTTTTAGGGAATATTGACAAAACTACTAGACAAAAGACATCAATACAACTGACAATTAACCCATCAAAATTTGATTATGTTTTTGGAGACAGATTTGGAACGCACATTTTTAGCAATTAAACCTGACGGTGTACAACGCGGCTTGGTGGGTGAAATTATCCGCCGATTTGAAACTAAGGGCTTTACCCTAGTGGGCTTAAAGTTTATGAAGGTTAGTAAAGAATTAGCGGAAAAACATTATGATGTTCACCGTGAAAGACCTTTTTTCCCTGGTTTAGTGGAATTTATCATTTCTAGTCCAGTGGTAGCCATGGTTTGGGAAGGCGAGGGCGTTGTGGTAGCAGCCAGAAAAATTATTGGCGCAACCAACCCTTTAACAGCAGAACCAGGCACAATTCGCGGCGATTTTGGCGTTAATGTCGGTCGCAACCTCATTCATGGTTCTGATGCTCAAGAAACCGCCCAAACAGAAATTGCGCTGTGGTTTAAGGAAGAGGAATTAGTTGCTTGGCAACCTCATTCCACACCTTGGTTAAATGAGTAATTAGGGATGGGTAATGGGTAATGGGTAATGGGTAATGGGTAATAAAACTCTTACCTGTTACCTGTTCCCTACCTAATTACTTCAAGACTTGGGCTTTTTCCTTTTCTTCTGGAACTAATTCCACAACGGTGCGTTTAGAGAAGCCCCAGGCTAAGATGATACCAATAGCTGTCACCATGAGCCATTGTGGTGGGACTAAATCATCGTTGATGACTTTTAATAACAGACGTAAACCTACAAACGCTACAGTGATGTAACCTGCGTCTTCTAAGTTTGCATATTCATCTAACCAGCGGATAAATAATCCAGCCATGAATCGGAGGGTGACAATACCGATGGTTGTACCAGTGATTACCAACCATGTTTCTTGAGAAACGGCGATCGCTGTGGTCACACTATCCAAGGAAAAGGCTAAATCGGTAAAGGCAATCACGGGTATAGCTTGCCACAGAGATTTAAAACGTGGTCCGTGATGGTGATTGGATTCGTCTTCTTGAGAGCTAAAGTGTTGGAATACTAGCCATAAGAGATAACCAGCGCCCAATAGTTCAAATTGCCAAAATTTTTGTACCCAAGTAGCTGTTAACAATAGGGTGATTCGGAGGACATAAGCAAATACTAAACCAATGTTTAGGGCTTGACCTTCTAGTTTTTTGTCTTCTAGTCCTTGGGCGATCGCAGCGAGGGCGATCGCATTATCAGCCGATAGCACTGCCTCTAAAAACACTAAGATTAAGAGAACTATAGAAGCTTCGACGCTGAAATGAAAATCTAGGTAATTAAATATTTGGTCTAACATTCCAATTTCTCAGGCAAAAATCAATAATTTACAGAATTAGAGCTTAAAAGTTTTTCTTGTAGAAAGCACAACAAATTACTACTCTCATCTATTTTAACTTGCATTTAGCCTAGTCTCAATGAGTAATTTCCGTCACCACTTTAAACTAGATAACTAAAAGTTAGCATACTTATATTCATAAATTGACTTTATCATCTTATTTACCTGATATGTCATATCTTCCTGACATTTTGGTAATTCTTATTATGAACTATTATTTTCCTCATTCATTCCACAGGATTTCCACAGGTAATTTTGCAGTTTTCCACAGATGTTTGACGAGTTAATCAGCTATTCCTGACTTATTGGGGATTGTGAATTTTTCACTACTAACAGGCTTGATAACCGAGTTTTCATGAAGTTATGTAACAAAAATATAGTTATAAGCCTGATTAATTCGTCAAGATTTATTTTTGACTGCTAATTGTTAACATTTCGCAGCATTGACAAATCCACCCGTTGTGAGCGCAAAATGATGAGTCTTAGTTTGATTCCCCTAGGCATCTGCATTTTGTATTTTGGTTTATTTTAATTTTCTTCCCTACTTTCCCCACAGGGGATGAATCAGCCCTCAGTCAAACTGAACACAAGTAACTTCTCTTGATTAATCTACAGGAAAATTTTATGAACTCAACAGTTCCTCTCTTTACCGAAATTCCCGAAACATTACAGGAATCCATGAACAACTATCTGCAAAACCATCCTGATTGGGATCAAACCCGCGTATTAACAGCGGCTTTATCGCTATTTTTGCTGCAAAATGGCGAAAGCGATCGCCGAGCGGCTCGTGTTTATTTAGAAACTTTATTTCATCAATAATCCAGAGAAATACTGAATTAAATTAATAAACCAACTCTGTTTCCGTTCACAACATTTTCCGTTGATAGCATGAATTTTGCAGCCCTGCTCCCACGCCTTGAAGGCTTGGGAGCGGCGGAAGTTTACAGATAGTAGTCAAGTTTTAGTTAGAAGTAGCGCATTCAAATTTGTACCCTACACCACGGATAGTGTGAATTAATGTTGATTGAGTCGGATCGATTTCAATTTTCTTACGAATTTGACCAATATGGACATCTACAACCCGTTGATCCCCAACATATTCATAGTCCCAAACTTTTTGGATCAGTTCAGATCGTCGCCAAACTCTAGCTGGATGACTAGCTAAAAAATATAATAAGTCAAATTCCAGAGCAGTTAAGAGAATGGGTTCGCTATTAAGCATTACTTCCCGTCCTATGGAATCAATAGTTAGTTTGTCAAAGATAAGACGTTGCTGTTCTGCATTAGTTACAACCCGCTGCCGCCTTAAAATTGCTGCTACTCTAACTTCTAACTCTCCTAAACCAAATGGCTTAGTGAGATAGTCATCAGCACCTTTAGAAAAACCGCGAATTTTATCCGCTTCGTCTGTCCTGCTAGTCAGTAGTAGCACAAATACACCACTACGACTCTGCATTTCTTGACAGAGGTTAAAACCAATCACATCTGGCAAATTAACATCTAGAATTACTAAATCAGGGTTAAATTGCTCAAACATACTTAGACCAGTCTTACCATCTTCGGCAGACTCAACTTGATAATTTTGTTTGAGTAAAAAGCGTTGGATTAAATTCCGAACCGCAGGATCGTCGTCAATTACAAGAATCTTGGCAGCAGCCATGGCTATTATTTTTTACAGAAGTACATAGAATTAACAAAGATGATTGCGTAAAAACGCAGGTTTTACTTTGGCAGTAATTCAAAATTTACGGGGGATAGGGATGATTATCCTGATTATTTCTATAAACTGTAATTTTTATTGTGAATATTGAAGAGGTAAATATGCTGGTATAGCAGGAGTTAGGGGAGGATGAGAGTAGTTTCCCGACTTCAGTCCACAGTCCTGAGTATTCAAATTTTCAACAATCTTAAAACCACAATTTTCTTATGTGCGGTTGCCCCGACTCATGCTATTATTGTGGTAGATAGATAAAATTGCCTACTTTCTCTAATGCAGGTAGCTACTTGTCTAATTGTTGTCTTTATTTCTATAAAATCTAAAGTTGTTTTTCTGTAAAATAAAAAGTGCCGCTGATTAAGGCTAAAGTAATAACCTCCCATGAGTGATCAAAGTCCCTACGAAAAACTTGGGGTATCAGAAGACGCAAGCTTCGATGAAATTCAGGATGTTCGGAATCGCCTGTTAGAACAACATGGTGGTGATGGCAATGTCCGAGAAGTTATTGAAGCTGCTTATGATGCGATTCTAATGGAGCGCCTACGGATGCGCCAAGAAGGTAAAATTAAAGTGCCTGAACGCATCCGGTTTCCAGAAAAGCGATTTCCATCTTCTCCCCAAACAAGTCAAACCCTTGGTCAGCAGTCTCCTGCATGGCTAAAGCGGAGTATAGATCAGCCTAAGTTAACTGATGTACTGCTACCAGGAGCTTGGTATCTGGGTTTAAGTGCAACTAGTGTGTTATATCCCGGTGGTAGCGGACAGGTTTTACAACTGTCCTTGGTAGTTGGGGTAGCTATTGGTGTTTATTTCCTCAATCGCAAGGAAGGAAAATTTGGTAGAGCGGTTTTATTCACGTTAGTTAGTTTAATTGCTGGCTTAATCGCTGGCGGTCTACTTGCTGGCTTAATATTACCATTACCATTGATAACTTTGACAGCGAATCAGTTTTCGACGCTGTTGACTTTTATATTGATGTGGTTAGTAAGTAGCTTTTTACGTTAGGTAATGGGTAATTGGTTAATGACCGATTACCCATAATTTTTTTATTGTTTGAGGATAAAATCTACAGCCGTTTTTAAATCGGTCACAATCATATCAGGTTGATAAGATGCTAGTTGACTGCGATCTCGGATACCCGACTCAACTGCAATAATTTTGATATCGTGTTTTTTGGCAGCAGTAATGTCGGCTTCTGTGTCTCCCACCATCCAAGTATCAGCCGCAGGGGGGAGTTCAGCTAAGGCTCTAGCCATTAATAATGGTTTATCTTCGACATCACGAGTTTTTACATAGTCGTTACTTAGGCAATAACGACGGTTTTCTGGGAAAAACTGGCTCAAATTATATTGATTAAAAGCATAATCTAATTCTCGTACCCGTCGCATTGTCATCACGGCTAAATCAATACCGGCTGCTTGAACTTTGGTGAGTGTTTCTAATGCAGTGGGAACAAGGATATCATACTGGAAATAGGGGAGGGTGTGGACTATTTGTTTACGGATTTGGGAAAATTCTTGCCCTTGTTGGGCATCTAAACCTGATTGTAGAGCAATTTGGAGTTCGGGAGTGTGCGATCGCTTGAGTTGCCAAAATTCGGCTTTAGAAAGTTCTATAATTGTTTGTTGAGGATATCGGGTTTTCTCTAGACACAATTGATAAACACGGTAATAGCGTTCCGAAACATCCATGATTGGACCGTCAAAGTCAGTAATTAATCTCAGCATGAGTAGATAATTGGATATAGATCCCCGACTTCTCAAAGAAGTCGGGGATCTGGGTATTACATCAATAATTGTAACTGTGAACCTTGCTGATTTTTACTCACTTCAATTCTGGCTTGGAAGGCTTCTTTGAGGTGGGGCATATGGGTTACAGTGAGGATACAGGCAAAATCAGAGGATATGGCGTTAATTGCGGCAATTAAGCGATCGCATCCTTCCCCATCTTGAGTCCCAAAACCTTCATCTATTACTAATAATTGTAATGATGCTCCTGCTCTTTGTGCCAATAATTTTGCTAAAGCTAAACGAATGGCAAAGTTAATTCTAAAAGCTTCTCCTCCTGAATAAGTTTCATAGGATCTCGTTCCTCTGGAATCAGCAATTAAAATATCTAATGTATCTATTAATTTAGCATTTTTCTTACTTGATTTGCCACTGCGTCCCGCTTTTTGGGTGATAAATTGGACGTGAAATTGATTCGCACTCAATCGAGAAAGTAATTGATTAGCTTCTGCTTCCAATTGGGGTAAAATATTTTCAATCATTAAAGCTTGAATCCCATTTTTGCCAAAAGCTTGAGCTAATTCTTGATAAACACGCTGTTGTTGTTTACAAATTTGCACCTGTTGGATATCTTGTTCATATTGATTTTGCAAAGTTTCTAATTGCAAAGACATTTGTTTTAATTGTCCCAACTGAGATATTTTATTATCTAGTTCCCGTCTCCGGTTTGCTAATTGTTGTTCTAAAGCATTAATTTGGGCTGTTGGGTTCGCACTGTCGGTTAATTGTTTAACCATATTATCAATTTGTTGAGTTAATGTTTCTCGTTCTTTGAATATTCTTTGCAATGAATCTTCTAAATCTTGACTTTTATTACTTAATTGAGGATATTGTGCTTGTGCTGATAATAATTGTTGATGACGTAATTGCCAACCTTGCCCTTGTCGCACACCTTGACGCAGATAATTATGCTGTTCTGAACTATAGCCAATTTCGGCAATTTGCTGTTCTAAATTAGCGATTTCTTTCGCACAATCAGAATCAGTTTGTCCTTGTTGCAGTTGCAATTGTAATTGAGCAATATTCGCGGCTAATTCTGGTTTTCTAGCTATTAGTTGTGCTTGGCGTTTTAAGGCATCCTTAATTTGTCCTTGTTTAATTTCTGCCCAACGTGATTTATCTACATCACTACGGGCAAGAACGTGGTCTTGTTCACTATAATTAAGTTGCTGGAGATATTGATCTAATTGCTGAATTTCTATTTGTTTTTCTGGTGCATAATCACCGGTTTCTAAGGAATTTTCTAAATGTTGTTTTTCAGAAATAATTTGCAGTAACTGTTGTTGGACATCACTTGTAGCTTCTAACTGTGCTGCTAATTGTCCCCGTTTTTCTCGCAATGAATCATAACCTGATAACTTTTGGGATATTTCTCGATATTCTTGTCTGAGTACCTGAATTTCCCGATCTGAAACTGCCATTTGTTCCCGCACTACCCAAAATTGTCCTTGGGTATCTTCATATTCTAATTGAGTTTTTTCGATAACTTTACTCCAATGATGTTCGTCTAGAGGACGTTCACATAAAGGACAACTAGCATCGGGATTTTGTAACATTTGCAATTTTTGTTCTAGTTCCCCCAATAACCTTTCATAATCTCCTTGATGAGCTTGTAAACGCTCCAGAAAATGTCGTCTTTCCTGTCCTTTTTCCTTTACTCTTTGCAGATAAACTCGCTTTTTATCTAATTCTTCAATTTGCGTTCCTATCTCTATTACTGCTTGTTGTAATTGGGGTTGACGATGGTGTTGATTTTGTAATTGTTTTTCTGTGGCTTGCATTTGCTCCAATCGCGCTACTAGACTAGCATGAGTGCGATCTAATTGACTTTGCAAACTGGCTCTTTGTTGTAATAATGGTGTTACCTGCATTTGCAATTGATCTAAGTTAGTCAAATGCTGACGAGCGGTATTTAATTGTAATATAGCTGTTTCGATATCCCCAGATTTACTCAAGGTTTGGGAAATTTCTTGTTCTTGTTGTTCTAAAGCTGCTAATTGAGCTTCCGCTTGTTGTAATTGACGTTCTAGATCTTGAGTTTGTTTATATAACTGTTGTTGTTTTTGTTGTTTTAAATTGGTAGCGCGGGTATGTTGTTCAAATTTAGCTGCAAAAATTTCTTCTTGAGATTGCAGACTTTGATATTGAGCATAACCAGCTTGAATATCAACTTGTTGATTGATAATCTTTTCTAAATCTGTTAATTGGGATTTTACGGATATTTGTTCTTGTTGTAAGCGATCGCTATCTTGGTTCAGATTATCATATCGTTGCCGCACAAAATTTAATTGTTGTTCCCAACTTTGTCTTTGATGTTGGATAACTTGTAAACTTTGTAATTGAATATTTTCAAAAGCTTGTACTTGTTGTAAATTATTCAATTGCGCTTCTAACTCAGCGCGTTGAGTTTCCGTTGTTTCCCGTTGTTGAAGTTGAATTTTAATATTCGCTAAAGAATTTTCTAAATCTTCTCCTCGGATTCTATAAAGTTTAGATTTATCCTTAGCGCGTTCTTCTAACTCATCATACTGATTTAGTTTTAATAACTCCGCCAAAATTTCCTTGCGTTCAGCAGGACGTTTGAGCATAAATTCATCGGCTTTTCCCTGACGCAAATAAGCCGAATTAATAAAAGTCTCATAATCTAGCTTAATATGTTCGAGAATGACATCCTGAGTGGCTTTTAATCCCTTACCCGTCAAAGGACGAAACCCAGCAGGAGTTTCAATTTGAAATTCCAAAATACTAGTTCCACCTCTTACCCGGTTGCGAATTACCCGATAAGTTTGCAGACCACTTTGGAAAGTGAAATCAATTCGGACTTCTTGTGCGCCAGAATGAATCACATCATCCTCAATAGTAGCACGGCTTTCACCCCAAATTGCCCAAGTGATAGCTTCTAAAAGGGAAGATTTCCCCGCACCATTAGAACCACAAATACACGCCGTATGCAAGCCGCTAAAATCTAAAGCTGCGTCACGGTAACTAAGAAAGTTTTTGATGATAAGTTGGACTGGAATCATTCAGGCTATAGCGCCACATTTACAATTTTGAAAGTTAACAGTACAGATGCACTTAGTTTTTAGTTTAGCTATCTAATTAGCAAGTTTCTAGTTCTAAAGACATCAACTTTACAAAAATTTACAATAGGAAGATGATTTTTTAAATGTAATGTGATTTTCTGATTCTGAAGATGTAATTTTTGTTACATTTATTTAGAAGCGTTGCACAAGTGCTGACTTATTGGTTTTATATTTGATGTTATGATTTATTTCAATATCCCTATTGATTGCAAAGTGCTAAGTAACTGAGAAATGCCTTGTGCAGCTAATCCAACACCAGCAGCTAAAGTACCTGCTACTTCGATGATTTTTAGAAAACTTACAGACTTATCTTTTGCATCATCTAAATCATCTTTTCCAATTTGAATTTCAAATTGAATAGTATTAGGTATATGATCATTTTTATGCTTAAGAGAATCAACTGCATTCTCCATTTCTTCAATACGTTGTTCTTGTGCATTCATACCTTTTTTGAGATTCTCTAACTTACCATCCATTTGTGTTTTAATTTCACCAATGTTTTGTTGACACTCCTCTACATTAGTTTCACGAGTTTGAACTGCTCTTTCTACAGTAGCAATCATTTTATGATCCGAATTTGCGTAGACTCCTTTTGTACTTTTTAACATCTTCAGTCTTTCCTGTAGACTTTCTATGTCTTCCTGATACTCTTTTTGTGATTCTCCTAGAGTTTCAATTTGTTTACCATAGTCTTTCACTTCTCTTTCTAAATCCTGGCGATCATTATATTCTTGTGACATGATTCTTAACCTCTTTTATTTCTTAATTTTGACAAACATATCTTGTAAATCTGCCAAATCTATGCTATTTACAAAATCTATCATAATTTGGCAATCATGGGCAATATTTTTCAATTGTTCCGCTTCAGGATTGATGATAAAATGTAACTGTGCTTTAGCAATGAATTTTGATAAATCCTGAAATTTAGATACAATTATCTTTTGTTCTTGCTGCATTGAAGCAATAGTTTTGAATGGTGAACTTCCAGATTTTTCTAATTCAGCAAACCAGTCAGGTGCTAAAATTAGTTCTTCATATATTTTCAGTAATTGCAAATAAGCATGATTGAACTTTATAGCTTGATTTGCTAAAGTTTCGTAAGATAAAACCAGATTTTTAACTGCTATATCCAAAATAATTTTCTCCTATTTATTGGAGCTTGGGTTGAGGAACGAAACCCAACATTTACGAATGTAACGTATACACAATGTTGGGTTTCCTTGCGTCAACCCAACCTACAGTTATTGTACTCATATTTGTAAATCATGTTTAACTTTATTAATTTTCGCTTGCTGAATAGCTAAACTCAACACCTCCGTTAACTTATCCTGTAATTCTTGTTTCTCATTTTGCAGACGTTTTAAAGTGTCTTTTAAAGATGATTCCTCAACATCAGTAATACGTCTTTGTTCATAAGCAAGATTATCTGCTAATTTTTGAATATCCGCAACCTGTGATTCTCTATTTAAAACTCGCGCTAAATTGATTATCTGTTGTTGCGTATTTTTAATCTGACGAGATAATTTTTGCCAAAGTTGTTGATAATGACTACGACGAATCTGATTATTTTTATCCAACACCTTTTGATAGAATTGATCAAATATTCCCAACTTAACATTTACCAAAGATTGTAACTCTACCAAATCCGTTAAAGTTAAATTAGCAGCAAGTTGTAAATACTTCAAACTGCGGATATTATTAGCATCAATGCGTCTATCTATTTGTAGTGATAATTCATCAGGAACAGGGTTTAAATCAAAACGTAACTCTCCAGCTAAACGATGAAAGATTTCCTGTTTTATATTTGATAACAAAACTTGTAATTCTGTACAATTTTGAGAAACTTGATTTAACTCCTCCCGAATATTAGTTAAACTTTGATTGTGTTGTTTATACAAACGTTGATATTCTTGTAAAGCAGTGGATAGTAAAGTTTGCTGACCTTGAATATACCAAGGACGGGATTTAATGATATGTTTAATTTTATCATTTGTAATCGAACTTTCTACCCCTAACTTTTCCTTAGCACTATTTTCATAAGGAATTTTTACCGGGTGGGGACGATACCAACCTTCCATATATAAGAAAGATTCACCAGGTTGTAAACGCGCAATTTCTTCCATTTGTGATTGGTCTAAAAGCATCGCTTGACCGATATCTTTTCTATCATCTGCTGATACCAAACGATGGGCAATTTTCACATTTGTATTTTTGACAACCTCTGCTGCTACTCCTGTGGGTAATTGGTCAGCAATAATAATTGCTTCTCTTAAAGCCCGCATTTCTGCTAACATTCTAGTAACATAATTTGCGGCTTCTTGTTTTGTATTTGCATCTTCACCAGAGGAAGTTCCTAAATTTCTCCCGACTAAATTATGTGCTTCTTCTAATAATAAAATATGTTCAGGATTCCCGGCTTTTTCTGTACGTTGACGTTTGATATATTCCCGAACTTTTGTTAATAACAAGAAGGTCATCAAATTTGCTTGGTCTTGGTTCAAATAATCTAATTCTAAAATTGTGGGATATTTTAATAAATGAGCGATTGTGGGAGTACTGCGTTGAGTATTTAACATCGCACCTACACCACGTTTTAATAAACTCCCAATTCTCACTTCTAAAGCTGTTTTTAGGTTAGATTTTACCTCACCTGCGTAATCTTTGGTTTCAAATAAAGCGGTGATTTTTTTATATAAATCCCGCATGGTGGGAATTTGTAAATTTTCGGGTGTTCCTTCTTCGTTTCCTGTCCATTCTCGGTCATAATATATTTCTTCCAATGCTTCGGAAAGCAAAGCGGGTAATGGACCAGAAAGAGGTAACGCACCCCGAAATGATGCTTCTAAATTAGAAATATGTTCATAAAAAGGAACTCCTTGGAAAACTTCAAAGGGATTAAATCGAAAAGGAGAAATTAAATCATTTCCTAATGTGTAAACTCGTAATTGTTGGGTGAGGATTTTTAAAGATTTGAGAAATTCTATATCAGCGCGAGTAAATTTACTCAGATTAGGATTAATAGCTAAAAGTGAACGATATTCAGTTTTCGCAGGTTCAAATACTAAAAATGGGATTCCATGACTCCACAACTGAGTGAGTAAATTAAAAGCTGTGGTGGTTTTTCCACTTCCCGGAACACCACAAATAAAAGTGTGTTTATTCAGTTGTTTTAATTCTATTTGAATTTTGTTTTCTTCACCTCGGTTAATTTCATAACCACCAAAATCAATCCATTGTTTATCTTTATCTAAACTGGTAATATCATTTTCTTGACTAATTCCTGCTACAGGTGCATCACTGGGTACAACTATGCGAAATAAACCACTAATTTCATTTAATGTTGCGTAGCGGTGTAAAGGTTTTAAATCTAAGACGCGCACACTACCTTTACCTGTGATAGAATCACCTCCAAATTCTGCTTCTCCTAATCCTTTATCCCATTCTTCCCAGTGGGTAGCGGTGGAAAGTTTTCCCGATTGAGTAGCTGCGAGACTGTCTGTAAATGTGGGATGATTGGGAGTGAGAATTATAGTTCGGTAGCGGCTTTTTTTAGTTCCACTTAATAATAATGTTCCTAAAACGCTGCGAACTGCTAACTCATTTTTTCCTAAAACTTTGAAACTATAACGAAATAGGCTTTCTGTCTGGTATGAAGATTGATATTTTTCGTAAATACGAGAAACTAATTGTGCGTTTCTGTCTCCTTCTTTAGCGGAACTCAAACTAGAACCACTACTAGCTTGTCTGAGTTGAGATAACATTTGATCTAAGGCGTTTATCCAATTAGATTTTTCTTGTAATGTGGTGGTATCTGGTTGAATAGTTATTTCCAACATCAGGGGACTATTGAAACGAGAAATTACTTGACAAACTACTAACATATCGTTAGCTTCATCTGCTTCTAATTGTAATGGTACATAATAATTTGGTAGTCCTTTTGTTTTTAAAGACGTTAAGGAATCTTTGGGACGAGTGCTGATAATTTCTTCGTGTTTTATTGCTTCTCCAATACAATTTACCCAACTGAGATTTTGAATTTGGGGAACTTCTGTTTGTAATTCAATTTTATAAAATTGGTTGAGAAATCCATCTGAGATAATTTTTTTAATGTCTTCAGTAATTTGAGTTTCGGTATCAGGTGAAATAGGTTGTGATTGACTGACGACTAAATAAATACCCAGTCGTTTATCGAAGGGTAAACCAGGTGTGTAGCGATAGCGAATGGAAAAGGTAAGGTTATAAACTCTACCAATATCGCTGAGGAGGAGTAAGAAGTCTTTTTGACTGCTGAGGACTTTTTGACGTACTCCTTGTCCGTATTGGGAGGTGTATTTTTGGGATTTTAAATCAGGGAGTTGGGGTATTTGGAATATGAGAGGGAACATGGTGGAATAATTAAATTGATAATAGACTTAATATCTTTTGTTCTTCATCATTCAGTCTATAGAGTTCATCTGCTTTTTGATTTTCTGCTTCCTCAATATTTTTCTGAACAGATTCTATTTTTCTGTCAGCTACTTTAATAGCTATGTGTGGAAGTATACTACCACTGCAAAGATAAAGTAGAAGTATATCAAATAAAAAGTTTTTTGTACTATATTTTTTGCGATGTTTTTTAATATCTATAATATTCAGCGTTACCAGACTCAAAATAAATAGTGAATAGACTAAAACAAATAAACCTCTAACACTCTCTTCTATTTTGAAAAGCAACAGTAGTATTATTAAATAACTAAGGATAACTGAAAAATAGCAATATATTCTTTTTGCTAAGTTAGCTTTTTTAAGATTTGCTTTTCCTCTTGCAACTTTTTTATCTATAGCAGCTAATTGATTTTCTTTATAATCTTTATAAAACTTAGTTACCTCACCTTGTAATCGAGATAATTCATCACGTAAAAACTGTACATCATCATTTAAAATATTTTGAGACTGTACATAATCATTTATAATCAAATCATATTCGTCATTATCCACTATATTTCCAGAGGGAATATACTTAAATTTACTATTTACAATTACGCTGTCATATACATCATAATTAATAGATTTAATTTGCTCTAATTGTCTATCAAGTTTAGATTTTAAATCTCGTACTTCATTGTATTTAGCATAGAATAAACCTTTTTCTTTTAATTTATCTCGTGTTATTCTGTCAGCAATCTTTTTAGGATCTTCTCTGAAATATCGAGATATAGCAATAAAATCAAACCCCAGATTTACAACAGTCTTAGCAGCAGATAAGCGAATTGAATCCGTTTCTCCTGACTGCGCTTGCTCACTTAAAATCGTCAACAAATGATCACTTTGCTTTAATATTTCTCTAATATCTGCATCTTTAATCTTACCAAAAGCCTGAATAGTTAAAACTATTAACGGTTCTAATATAACCTCTCTTAATATTCTTTCAAAAGCCTCAACAGGTGGATCATCACTTGTCGCTAATGCTTCAAATAAATCAATTTGTTCACCTGCATTTTGACATTTATGAAAAGCGGTAATGATTTCAGCAGCAGTTCTGAGACTTGAGTAATCCATACTGGTGGTAGATGTGATGAGTAACTAGCATTTAGAATAGCACAGGAATAAACGTGAGTATACAGTGCTTATACTTAATTAACAATTGTCCAGATCCCCGACTTCTCCAAGAAGTCGGGGATCTAATTTCACTGTCTGAATCAGGATGTCCAGGATTTAAGGATTTACAGGATTAACTGTTATCTAATATTCAGAATAGAATGAAATATATACGCCCAATTTTCATCCCCACAACCCACTATGACACAAATCACCATTTCCGAACTCCCCAAACCCTTCAGACTCTAATTAACGAAGCTAAAAAAACAGGTGAACCCCTGACAATTACAGAAAATGGTATTCCTCTGGCGATTATTTCTCCTATTAAGAAAAAATCCCTTCTCGAAGTCTTTGCTAACCTTGAGGATATTGATGAAGAATTTCCCAATGTTGACGAAGGACTATTACCACTAGATGAAATTGAGCTTTAAAATGTTTTACTCTTACTTACTCGATACCAATACACTATCTGACTTTATTAAACATCCAACGGGTAAAATCTTTTCTAAAATTCAAGAAGTTGGAGAAGAAAACATTTGTACCAGTATTATTGTTGCTTGTGAATTACGATTGGGGGCAGAAAAAAAGAAAACGTAAGTAAGCAGCGCTTATGCTTAATTAACAATTGTCCAGAAACTATCTTAGTTAATCCACGTCATCACACATATCACATATTATTGGCAATCTTATCATGGGTCGTTCTATCCGTTGGCAATCTAGCACCGCTGCACTCATGGCCATAGCCATTACCACAGGTGCAGCTATCCCCTTACTGTCCTTGAGTCCTGTTCTAGCACAAGGATACAATCTTAATCAATCGCGGACAATTAGTATTCCCGCTAATGTAACTTTACCTGTTACCTACGACAAGGAAAAAGTTATTGTCAAACCGGGTGAAACATTAGCCCTAACTCTGAAAATAGCTGACAATGTTACTGATAGCAACAGAAATATTTTAATTCCTGCCAATACTGAAGTGATTGGTGAATTACAACCAGTAAGATTAAATACTCGATCTTCCGGGAATAATCAGCAAGGTGTCCGATTTGTAGCCAGAGAATTAGTATTTCCTTCTAGACAACGACAACAGATTTTTGCTAATTCCCGAACTATAACCAAAACAGAAACAATTACCAAGGGATCAAGCACTGGACAAATATTAACTGATGCTGCTATTGGTGCCGGTGCAGCTAGTCTGATTTCATTGGTGACAGGTAACAAGAAAATTGAAGTTTTAGAACCTGTGGGTGGTGCAGCAGCGGGTGCTTTAGCTAGTGTACTATTGCGGAAACAAAAAGCTGATGTTTTTGTCCTCAGACCAGAACAAGATTTAGCTATTACCCTGACTTCAAATTTGGTGATCACTCGTCAATAGAGTTAATAGCATTAGTTAAGTTGTGAATTTAATCATATAAATAAAGCGATTGTTTCCTAAATTATGGGGCAATGTCGCTTTATTTTTATTTTTATTTTTATGTAAAAACTATTTTTATTCTCTAAGAGGATGTTTGAAAAGTGGTATTCCGTAATTTTCATCACATTGAATCCAGTTCCCTCCCCTTTACAAGGGGAGGGTTAGGGTGGGGTAAAAAATATTTGATACATCAACCATAACTTTTCAAACACCCTCTAAGCATATATCCAATTAAATATAAAACTTCTATTACTTAATCAACAGACTGTAGCCAAATTATAAATGTAGTTCCTGGGATATGCGGTAATGTGATAATTGAGTGAATGGCCGGACTGAAAACCTCTATACTTCCCTGCATTTCTGCTATTAACTGTTTAGCAATACTAATTCCTAAACCAGTTCCGGGTATTTCTGTTTTTGCCTGTACACCTCGATAATGTCTTTCTCCAAGATGTTCTAGATCTTCTGGAGGAATACCAGGACCTGTATCACTAATAGCAATACCTTGTAAATTTCCTTTTTGTTGCCCACATTGGACTAAGATTTTTCCACCGGGGGGAGTATATTTCAAAGCATTATCTATAATATTACTCAACACTTCTGTTAATGCTTTTTCATTCACTTTTACTAAAGGTAAATAGTGGGAAATTTCCGTAATTAATTGTAAATTTCTTTCTTGGGAAATAGCTTGAGCCGATATTAATAAAGGTGCTAATAAATCTGCTAGACAACAATCAGTTAATTGTTCTCCTGTTCCGGGCAATAATAATGCAGGTTTAACTGGCTTTTGCACATTTTCATTAATAACAACCTTTGATTCTGGTAGAGGTAGAGGTGCTAAATCTGCTGTATTTAAATCAATAACCTGATCAAATTGTTGCAATAGTTCTTGCAAGCGATCGCTCTCCCTGACTATACTGGTTGCTACTTCCCGATTAGGATCAACCGGTCGCATTCGCTTAAATAGTAACTTACCAAAGGTGCGAATAGCAGTTAAGGGGTTACGAAGCTGATGCAAAAGATTATCTAATAAATCCCGTTGTCTCTCTTGCAAAATTTGTTCTTGCTGGAGTTGGTGTTGTAACCAAGCCCTCCGCTGGTCTATAATGCAAGCGATCGCTAAAGTTTTGGCAATGCGTTCAATTTCCCCCTCTTCCCGTTGATTCCATTCCCTATCGTCCCTCGCAGTCACCAATAAGCCCATCATTACACCCTCATAAATCAGGGGTAAAACAATTTGGTTATGACTGAGTAAGTATTCATCCTGTTCATCGTGTAAATTTTGTTTTTCTGTTGTTTCCGATTCCACCGCCGGATGAGAAGATACAGAAGTCGGTTTTAACAACATCGGTTGCTGATTTGGGAATGCTAAAACATGAGCAAGCCTTACAGAATAGCTATCCTCTGGTTCACCATATTCATTACTAGAATTTAATGCTATAGTCTCTGGATACACCATTACCGGAATTAGTCGTGCCTCACCTATAGGCTTTTCTACCAGTTCCTGTGTTAAATAAACCACCGTAAAAGATGCTCCCATTCCTTGGGTTAGCAGGGCTATTTGTTCTCGACATAGAGCAAGGAAATCAGAACTGGCAGACATTAGCATGAGTTCAGGAATCTAGGAGGAAGAAAGAAGGACGTAGGGTCTCAGGGCTTGCGCTCAGTCAGGAGTCACCGAGTCAGGAGTCACCGAGCAAGGAAGAAGAAAATTACCCAGTCCCCAGTCCCCAGTCCCCAATCAAGGCTTATAGCTATCTAGTTTAATCTGGTAATGGGGCAAGAGGTAACAAGTAATGGCTGAAAAGGCAGCGATTTTTTAATTTTTAATTCTTGATTTTTAATTGTTTTTTCCTCAGTTGTATCAAAACATTAAAAATTATTGATTTTTTGAGATAGAACTTATATAATGACGACGTATTTTGTAGCCATAACTACAGTCTATAGCTTGAAACAGGAGGACAATAGGTTGGCACGGAGACGCAAGCGGAAGAGTCGTCGGAGGCAGGAAGGACGGCGCATACTTGAGCATATTCCTCAGTACAGCATTGAAAGTGGCGAAGATAAACCTGTGACAGCAGCAAGAAAATTTATTCGAGCTGAAGGTATTTTGCCACCCGCGCTGCTACTAGTAAAACGTAATGAACATACAACAGACCGTTATTTCTGGGCGGAAAAAGGTCTGTTTGGCGCTCAATACGTAGAAGAGAATCATTTCTTGTTCCCTAGTCTTAGGACTTTAGAATCACCAACAGCACAAGAACCTGTTGCTGTTGCTGTTGCTGTTGCTGTTGCCAGTAACTAAACAACAAATGACCATCATATCTTGTAAGTGTTACTTCTGACTCTGTGAATAATTAACTGGTAATTTTGACCAGGTTATTCAAAAATTCCTTTTTTTAATTTTGTTGTTGAATTTGCCAGTAGGGTTTAAATGAATTCTCTCAAGTCATGGCATAATTAATTTCTCATCAACTAAATTTGGTTAGATGAATCAGTTTATTATCAGCTTATACACCAAGAGAATAGCGACAGAGCCAAGGTCATCCAAAAAATGAAGCATGAATTATTTATGATCTCATTAATTTGGACTACTATCAAGCTCTGTCCACTAATTTAAATTTTTCCTTATGAAATCTCAGGTATCAGGAAGACTAACAGCACAAGCAGAATTTTTCCTTCCTTCCTACTGCTGATTTACTCAAAATTTTAGTCAGAAGCCTACATTAATGTAGAGAATGCTGGTTTTTATCCCCAAAAATCAATCAAGTGTCCAGCGTCTTTAGCTGTAATGCCCTTTGTAACTCAGCAAGTTCATCTCTATGGGCAGTCACAGTAATTATACTTGAGAAGTCTTGTCCACTCAGGATATTTTCCATCTTGAGTGACACCTTCTCAACTCTTCCAGATTTTTTCCAATACAATAACCCACTTAAAGGCGAAAATAGGATTATTCCCAGAAAAAACTGCCCAAAATCGGGAAAAAGCATTGATAAAACCAACGCCAAACAACCTAAACCCACAGCAGCTAATACAGTCAAAAATACCGTTAAAAACCAGCTAGGGCTGACAAATCCCTCAAAGGTGACTTGATTTTTGGCAGAGTCTACCGCTAAAACTCGATAAGCACGAGAGCGAAAATACTCCTTTAATGAAGTCATGAATGTATTTTCGTCCTGATCCGAAGTCAAGCGCATCATTTCTGTACGGTCTTTAGTTGAAGCACGTATAAAGAAAAATAAACCAACTGATAAGAGGAAAGTTAACAGGAAAGTAGATTGCAAAACGGTAAAATCCATAACTAATTTTTAAGCCGGAAATTTTCAGTAGACTTAAACCATTATCAATTATTCTGGAAACAGGTAACAGCTAACAGACAACAAACGGAAGTTGTTTTTAACTTTTAATTTTTAATTTTTATATGTCACAAAACTCCGAAACACCATCATCTAACATCCGGGCTATCGCCCAACAATTTCGCCTAGCAGGTTGGATTAGTTTCTGGATTCAGTTGGTATTAGGTGTCATCTCTGGAATAATTGTCTTATTATTTGGCATTTTTAGTCAAAAAGCCAACAGCCCCAATAATAATCCAGGCACAGGCTTTGGTGTATTTTTAGCAATTTGTGGCATAATTCTGTTGGGCGTTGGTATTTACTTGGCTTATCGCTACACCAGAATTGGCAAGAAACTAGAATCCCCTAATGCTAGTAATCGTCCCCGCAAGGCGGAAACCTTGCAAGTATTACGTTTGGGACTATGGATAAATTTAGGCGGCATATTAGTCACCCTGTTGGGAGCGCAGGCGATTGTTGGTACATTGGTAGCTAGGTCAATATCTCCTCAAGCCGCAACTACTCAATTATTTGACCCAACTCGGATTATTAGCGGTTTGGATATGCTCATAGTCCAGGCAAATACAAATACTGTATCAGCGCATTTTGCAGGTTTATTAGCATCTTTGTGGTTAATGAATCGGATTAATAAACCATAATTGACAGTGGTTGTAGTATCCTAATCTTTGAAAACAGGTAATTCTAAAATAAATCCTGGTAAAACATTTTCTCCCGATAAACTTGTCGGTAATGATACTATTTCTACAGATTGATTTTGACGGTAAATTTCTACTTGTTGATTTTGAGGATCAATTAACCAACCTAAACGTAAACCACTATTCAGATATTCCTGCATTTTCTCTTGTAATTGACTTAAAGAATCAGTACGAGAACGCAGTTCTATGACAAAATCAGGACAAATTTTAGCAAATTTTTCTTTTTCTTGAATGGTTAAAGAATCCCAACGTTCATTAGCTATCCAAGCCACATCAGGAGAACGTTTACCACCATTAGGTAGAGTAAAAACAGTAGAAGAACTAAATACTTTTCCTAGCTTAGTTTGACGATTCCAAATCATCAAATTTCCATTTAATTCTGCTTCTCTATTACCAGTAATTAGATTAGAAGGAGGGAGAATAATTAATTCATCTTTAGCAGTTTGTTCAAATTTATAATATTCATTAATTTGACATAATTGATAAAATTGATCATCACTTAACTCTACATTTTTGATATTTAAAATAACTGATTGAGTTGTCATCATTCCTGAAAACTCCTTAACGGTTAGGTAATAAAGAAGAGTATCTGAACTAATTATCAACCATATTTGGTAATTTTACCACTGATCATAATCAAACGCAGATGAACGCAGATGAACGCAGATAAGAAATGTGATATTAGTATATGGGGTTTAGCATTGTTAAACCCCTACGATTAATCATCTCAATCAAGTATAATTGACAAAACTTAACGAAATTCACCAATGCTGGATATTAAACAAATTAGAGAAAATCCCCAATTAGTACAAGAAAAGTTGAATACTCGTAGTGGTAAATACGAGATTCAGCCTATCTTAGATTTGAGTCAACAACAACGGGAATTGGAAGTAAAACGCAATGAACTCCAAGCCCGGAGTAATGAAATTGGTAAACTGGTGGGACACAAGGTAAAATCTGGTGTTAATCCTCAAGATGCAGAAATTCTGGCTTTAAAGGATGAAGGAAACAGCCTCAAAATCACATTAAGCTCATTAGAACCCCAGGAAAAGGAGTTAAAAGCCCAAATTCACCAATTACTGTTAGCACTTCCTAACCTTCCCAGTGATTCTACCCCCATTGGTAAAAGTGAAGATGATAACCAAGAAGTGAAAATATGGGGAGATGAATATAAACCCGAAAATCCGAATATTGTACCACATTGGGAAATCGGCGAAAAGTTGGGAATTTTGAACTTTGAAAGAGCGGTAAAAATTGCCCAAACTCGGTTTGTAAGTTTGATAGGTGCGGGTGCAGGTTTAGAAAGAGCATTAATTCAGTTTATGCTTTCTAAACATATTGAAAATGGCTATATTGAAGTTAGTCCCCCGTTGTTAGTAAATACTGATTCTTTAACGGGAACTGGACAATTACCCAAGTTTGCAGAGGATAGTTTTAAATGTGCAGAAGATGATTTATGGTTAATTCCTACTGCGGAAGTTCCGGTAACTAATTTGTATCGTGGCGACATTATCAACGGGGAAGAATTACCAATTTATCATACTGCATATACGCCATGTTTTCGGCGGGAAGCGGGAAGTTATGGAAGGGATATGCGGGGTTTAATTCGGTTACATCAATTCAATAAAGTTGAGTTGGTGAAGTTAGTAAAACCGGAAAGTTCTTTTAATGAATTGGAGACTTTGCTAGTCAGTGCAGAGAGTATTTTACAGGCTTTAAAATTGCCTTATCGGGTGATTAATTTATGTACTGCTGATTTAGGTTTTTCTGCAACAAAGACCTATGATTTAGAGGTGTGGTTGCCTTCTGCTGGGAAGTATCGAGAGATTTCTAGTTGTTCTAATTGTGTTGATTTTCAAGCGAGAAGGGCGGATATTCGATTTAAGGATGCTGGTAAGAAGGGGACGCAGTTTGTGCATACTTTAAATGGTTCTGGTTTGGCTGTAGGTAGGACTATGGCGGCGATTTTGGAGAATTATCAGCAAGCTGACGGGACGATTAAAGTACCGGAGGTTTTGCAGGTTTATTTGGGTAGGGAGGTTTTGTAACTTAAATAAATTAGGAATAACAAGCAGAATAAACCTAATAGGTTTGGTATAGCTCATTGCTTATGTAAAGCCTGTACGGTTATCCCTACCTAGAAATTAGGATAAGTATACTGAGGCAATAGGTAAAATTTGAGATAACACAAGATTTAGCCTAAGTTTAGAAAATTTTAGGCTAGTTTCTGCATTTCATCTCAAAAACTGGCAGTCAACATATGGTTAACTCTCCCTCAGATTCTGCTTCTGATTCAAAAACATTTAAAGTCCTATCAATAGATGGAGGAGGGATTAAAGGGCTATATTCAGCCAGAATCCTAGAACATTTTGAGGATAGATTTAATTGTAACATCGCTGATTATTTTGACTTGATTTGTGGCACATCAACAGGAGGGTTGATTGCACTGGGTTTATCCCTAAATATACCTGTAAGTCTGATTAGCAACTTATACTACAGGCGTGGCAAACAAATTTTTCCGCAGCAAAATAGTTTTCTAAGTTTGTTAAAACAGGTTTTTCTGAGAAGCAAGTATGATAACAACGAATTGAGGAAAGCATTGCAAGAAATGTTTGGAGATAGAACACTTGCAGATGCTCGCTGTTTGTTGTGTATACCTGCATTTTCTTTAACTGATGGTAGACCATTCATTTTTAAGTATGACCATAATGAAGGAAATTTACGTAGGGATAGCAAAACAAAGTATGTTGACATAGCTCTTGCCACAAGTGCAGCACCCGCTTACCTACCTATAGTTACTATTGATACTTACGATCAAAAACAGTTTATTGATGGAGGAGTTTATGCCAATAATCCAACTTTAGTTGGTGTAGTGGAGGCTCTCCGGTACTTTGTTGGCAATGGTAAAAGATTTCAAAAACTAATGGTGATGTCTATTGGTTCTCTAGAACCGAATCCTGGAAGACGGTTTGTTTCTAAATATCATCGTTCAGTTCTTGACTGGAATAAGGATCTTATCACTACATTTTTTGAGGGTCAGGCTTACGTTACAAGTTATTTTGTGGACAGTTTAGCAAATTACTGCGATTCTCCATTTGATTATGTTCGTATCCCTGGTGCGCCTTTATCTCCAGATCAAGCAAAAATTATTAACCTTGATAATACTTCCAAAGAAGCATTGCAGTTGATGTCACAGATGGGGACAGATCAGGCATTATTTTGGGGTAGGAAACCAGAAATTGCTGAATTTTTTAAAGAGCGTAAACAATATCTTATTAGGTAGTTACATGGCAAACTGTCATAAATTTTTTTTGGAGTTCAACAATTTAATTGCTTTGAAATCTAAGCGAAAAAAAACATTACGTACATCCCGTGACGCTGTTCGTGAGAGGATTAGGCGGTACTTTCGATATAAACAGAATGGCTTTCACCCAAGGTTTCATGGGCAGGGTTCATTCATGATGAATACTATTATTGAACCACTTGATGGAGAGTTTGATATTGATGATGGTATCTATTTCAAAGTAGAAGCAGAACCCAGTCAGTCCGTTAGCACATTTCACCGATGGATTAACGAAGCAATTGATGGTCATACGAAACAAGATTCTATTGATAAGCAAACCTGTGTAAGACTTGTCTATGCTGAAGACTATCATCTTGACCTACCTATTTACTACATCATTGAAGGTCAAACTCCATATCTAGCTCATGGGAGTAAAGGATGGATTAAAAGCGATCCTAGAGAATTCATCAAATGGTTTAATGATCAAGCTGACGATAAGGGTCAATTGAAGCGAATTGTGCGTTATCTAAAAGCTTGGAGTGATTACAGAAAATCCAGAGGAAGTAAATTACCAAGTGGATTGATTTTCTCAATTTTAGCGGCTAATAATATTGTTTTTCATGAACGAGATGATGTAGCCCTTTATGAAACTCTAAAAAACATAAAGAGTAGTTTAGAGGGAAATTTTGTTTGCTATCGTCCGACAACTCCAGCTTATGAAAATTTACTAGAGGAGTATAGCAAAACTAACAAGGATTACTTTTTAGGGCAGCTTGCTAGTTTCACTCAATCTGCGGAAAAATCCTTGCATAAGGATACAAGCCAAGCTGATGCTTGTAAAGCTTGGCAGCGTCACTTTGGCAATGTTCGATTTCCCTTTGAGTCTGAAGAATTTATCGAGAATTATTTTCAGATCGATATTAGATATAATTTGAAAATAGATTGCCTAGTTTTACAAAAAGGTTTTAGACCTCATTCATTAACTGAAATGATTGTAAGTAGATTACCCTTGATTCGAGGTAAAAGCCTAAAATTTCATATTGTTAACTGTAATGTACCAAAGCCATTTCAAGTCAAATGGAAGGTTCGTAATGTTGGAGAAGAAGCAATAAAAAGAAATCAAATTCGAGGACAAATTCTGAATGATGGTGGAAATCATGAAAAAATTGAATCAAGCGATTTTCACGGAGCGCATTTTGTGGAATGTTATATTATTAAAAATAATATTTGTGTAGCACGGGATAGAATTAATGTGCCGATTAAACTTTCAAGGTAGGGTGTCTGCCGAAATATAGATACCGTTGGTGAAATACGAAAATGCCTACCTAAACAAAACGGTTAGTGCGATCGCTCATTTTTTAGGGTGTGTTAATGAAATGTAATGCACCGTTTTTTATTAATATTTAGCTGTCTGAATCAGGATACCCAGGATTAAAGGATTAACAGGATAATATTTGATATTGATATTCTGGGATATTTGAATTAGAGAAATTTCTGAAAATGTAGATGAATATTAAAAAACATCCTGTACATCCTCAAATCCTGAGCATTATCTCGACTTCGCTCGATAACCACCTGATTCTGACAAATCATGTTAAAATTTTTACTAGCAGAAAATGGTCAAAAAAGATAAACTAATTGAAAAATTAAAAAATAGCCCCAACAATGTAAAGTTTAGTGATATTCGTAAACTTTTAGAGTTAGAGGAATTTTTCTTAGATAGAATTACAGGTAGTCATCACATATTTATCAAAGATGAAACAATTTTAGTAATTCCAGTTCATAATAATCGGGTAAAATCAGTTTATGTTAAACGAGTATTAGAATTAATAGAAGGAGCGTAATCATGAATTATCCCATAGTTGTTTATCCTTGTGAAGAAGGCGGTTTTGTAGCAGAAATTCCCGCATTAAAAGGATGTTTAGCACAGGGTGAAACTTTAGAAGAAACCTTACAGGAATTGATAATTGTGCGAAATTTATGGTTAGAAACAGCCGAAAAACATGGTCAAAAATTGCCAGATATTGAAGGTGCTATTGCAAAAGTGAAAGCTCTAAGTAGCGTATAAATTTTAGAATCAGGATTTCCACCGATTAAAGGATTAACAGGATTGTATTTGAGTTTGATATTGTGGAATATTTGAATTAGCGCGATTTCTGAAGATGTATATGAATTTTAATAAAACATCCTGTACATCCTCAAATCCTGGACATCCTGATTCAGACAAAATGCAATTTCAGAAAATGTAGATGAATATTAAAAAAACATCCTGTACATCCTCAAATCCTAGACATCCTGATTCAGACAATTTTTAGCTACAATTAAAGCATAAGCAACTAACATGAATTAGAGGAAATAATCATGAATACAGCTAAACTTAGCAGTGACGGTACTCATCAAATGGTGATATTACCAACAGATTTTAAAATGACAGGTACTGAAGTCTATGTTAAAAAAATTGGTAATGCCATTATTCTTATTAGTAAAGATAATCCTTGGCAAACTCTAATTGATAGTTTAGATCAATTTTCCGATGATTTTATGACCACTAGAGATCAACTTCCTATTGATAAAAGAGAGGAGTTTTAAATGCAATATCTTCTCGATACCAACATCTGTATTTATCTGATTAAGCAAAAGCTAGAAAAAGTTATAGCACGATTTCAAACCTTGTCAATTTCTGATATTGGCATTTCTTCCATTACCGTTGCTGAATTAGAATATGGTGTTTATAAAAGTCAGCAACAAGAGAAAAATAAAAATGCCTTAATGCAGTTTTTACTTCCTTTAGAAATTATTGAATTTAGTCAAAATGCAGCAGTGATTTATGGATGTATTAGAAGTGATTTAGAAAGAAAAGGGCTTGTAATTGGACCAATGGATATGTTAATTGCTGCTCATGCAATGAGCTTAGGTGTTACTCTCGTTACTAACAATATCCGCGAATTTTCTCGCATTCCTAAACTCTCATTAGAAAATTGGGCAGAGTAAGTTAATGAAATGTAATGCGCCGTTTTTTATTGATATTTAATTGTCAGAATCAGGATAACCAGGATTACAGGATTAACAGGATTATATTTGATATTGATATTCTGGAATATTTGAATTAGCGCAATTTCTGAAAATATAGATGAATATTAAAAAACATCCTGTACATCCTCAAATCCTGAGCATCCTGATTCTGACAAGAAAATTAACTGTCTGAATCAGGATATCCAGGATTAAAGGATTAACAGGATTGTATTTGAGTTTGATATTGTGGGATATTTGAATTAACATAATTTCTGAAGATATAGATTAATGTTAATAAAACATCCTGTACATCCTCAAATCCTGAGCATCCTGATTCAGACAAAAAGGATTAACAGAATACAGTATAGTAAATTTACCAAAGTAATCGCATTGGAATAATATGACCAAAACAATATACATAGAAACAAGTATTATTGGTTATTTAACAGCAAGACCTAGTAAAAATTTGATAGTTGCTGCTAATGCAGAATTAACAAGAGACTGGTGGGACAATCAGCGAAACTCCTTTACTATTTACATTTCTCCACTGGTATTGCAAGAAGTAGCAAAAGGTGATGCAGAAATGGTGAATAAAAGACTAGAAGTTTTAAATAACTTTCCTTTACTTGATATCACAGAATCAGTACAAAATTTAGCACAGGAATTCCAAAAACAAAGTAATTTACCACCCAGTGCTGCTTATGATACTGTTCACATTGCTACAGCTACCGTCTATGGATTGGATTATCTGTTAACATGGAATTGTAAGCACATTGCTAACCCCTATATTCAGAAAAAACTCTCACAGATTGCTGATAGTTTAGGGTATGAATTGCCAACAATATGTACACCTTATGAAATGTTAGGAGAATAATTTATGTGGAATGATGAAGTTTTGGCAGAAATTCGCAAAATAAGAGATGAACAAGCTAAGTCATTTAATTATGATTTGGCTGCTATTTGTGCTGATTTAAGAAAACAACAAGCAACAAGTGGAAGAAAGATTATTTCTCTTCCATTGAAGAAAGTAGTTCTCTCACGCTAATTTTGTATGGTGCATTAATACAAGATGATGCACCTTTTTCTATTAATATTTAACTGTCTGATAGCGTAGCGTGGCGCAAGCCATATCAGGATATCCATCGATTAAAGGATTAACAGGATTATATTTGATATTGATATTGTGGAATATTTGAATTAGCACAATTTCTGAAAATGTAGATGAATATTAATAAAACATTCTGTACATCCTCAAATCCTGGACATCCTGATTCAGACAAAAAATTAAATTTCATGCTATTATTTATTATAATGTAATCTCAAAAAAAGATTATGATTTCAATTAATCAAGCAAAACAACAATTACAGGATTTAATTGATTCAGTCAATCAGTCTCATCAACCTATTGTCATTGCCGGAGACAATAGCAACGCAGTCTTATTATCTGAAGCAGACTGGAAATCTATCCAAGAAACTCTTTATCTTCTTTCTATTCCAGGAATACGGGAATCAATTAAAGAAGGATTAGCAACACCGATTGCAGAATGTGATGGGGAATTAGAGTGGTGAATTGGAATTTAGTTTATACTAAACAAGCTCAGAAAGATGCTAAAAAATTGGCTGCAAGTAATTTAAAAGATAAAGCACAAAGCTTACTTGATATTATTCAAATCAATCCGTTTCAAAATCCCCCACCTTATGAGAAATTAGTCGGAGATTTAGAAGGTGCATATTCACGACGGATTAATATTCAACATCGTTTAGTCTATGAAGTAATTGAATCTGAAAATACGGTCAAAATTTTACGAATGTGGACTCATTATGAATAGTATGTTTTTTTATCTGATTCTCAAACATCAATTACCAGCAAAAAAACGCCGTACTCCTCCTAATTGTATCCTTGGTAAAGGTAAAACATTGGGTGATATTGTTAGTCCTATTGTTAACGCAGAAGAGTGGGAATGTCTCAAATAATAGTCCTTGCAAATTTGCCCCTAACTACAGAAATTCCCCATTTTTTAACTCAAAGTCTGGAAATTGGCGAAATTGCCATGATTCGCTGCTTTCGGGATTGGATTAGACAACAGATGAAAAATTGACATCAGCCGATTGAGTCCCTGCGCCCATTCCCAAACTACAATAAGAATATATTTCCGAATATTTTGATTAATTTGCTCTATGTCAGTTTTAGCAGCGATCGCAGTTTTGGCTATTTTGATCTTAGTACATGAGTCTGGACATTTCATAGCCGCCCGTTCTCAAGGTATTTACGCTAACCGTTTCTCCTTGGGTTTTGGTCCGATTCTTTTAAAGTACCAAGGATCAGAAACGGAATACACTATCCGCGCTTTCCCCTTGGGTGGCTTTGTCGGCTTTCCCGATGATGATCCAGATAGCGAAATTCCCCCCAATGACCCCAATTTGCTGCGTAACCGCCCAGTTTTAGACCGTGCTATTGTCATTAGTGCCGGTGTAATTGCAAATTTAATCTTTGCGTATTTGATGTTGGCTTTGCAATTGGGAATCGTTGGTATACCCCAAGAATTTCAGTATCAACCCGGTGTCCTTGTCAAACCTGTCAATGAACAGTCTGTTGCTTACCAAGCGGGAATTCGGGAAGGAGATATTATTCTGGCTGTAAATGGCCAAGAAATTCCTCTAGGTAAAGACGCAACTACATTATTGACAAAGGAAATTCAAACCCATCCTAATCAGGAAATTGACTTAAAAATTCAACACGAAACCCAACAAACTAACCTAAAACTAACTCCTAAACAGGGTGCTGATGGTAAAGGTCTAGTGGGAATTGAATTAGGTCCCAATGGTAAAGCAATTTATCGCCGTCCCCAAGATATTTTGGAGATTCTCAAAGTTGCAGCTAATCGTTTTCAACAGTTAGTTGTGGGGACATTCCAAGGTTTTGGGCAGTTAATTACTAATTTTGGGCAAACTGTGGGACAAGTTTCTGGACCTGTGAAAATTGTCCAAATTGGCGCACAATTAGCCGCTAGTGATAGCACCAATTTATTCTCTTTTGCGGCCATTATTAGTATTAACTTGGCAATTATTAATATTTTGCCTCTTCCCGCTTTAGATGGTGGACAATTAGCCTTTTTATTAATTGAAGGATTATTTGGTAAGCCTTTACCTAACAAAGTTCAAGAAGGTGTGATGCAAACTGGTTTGGTGTTACTTTTAGGATTAGGTATTTTCTTAATTGTGAAAGAAACAACTCAATTGGAATTTATCCAACAATTATTTCAGAAATTGTAAATCCAGTAATTGTAGGGGGTTTAGCAGTGTTAAACCCCTACACCAAATAATAATCTTAAATTTAAAATCTCTGACGTGACTCGTAAATCATTAACTAAAAAACAACTGGCTTTAGAAATTCTTGCCCGTATTCAGTATCTTTATCCTGATGCAACTTGCTCTTTAGATTATGCAACTCCTGTACAATTATTAGTAGCAACTATTCTTTCCGCTCAATGTACAGATGAAAGAGTGAATAAAGTGACACCTGGATTATTTGGGCGATTTCCTGATGTAGAAAGTTTAGCAAATGCAGATTTAACAGAGTTAGAAGAATTGGTACGTTCGACGGGTTTTTATCGCAATAAAGCTAAGAATATTCAAGGTTCTTGTCGAATGATTGTCAATGATTTCAATGCTGTTGTTCCCAACAAAATGGAAGAGTTATTAAAGCTGCCAGGAGTAGCACGGAAAACTGCAAATGTAGTTTTAGCCCATGCTTATGGTATCAATGCTGGAGTGACAGTAGATACTCACGTCAAGCGGTTAAGTCAGCGTTTGGGGTTGACGAAAAATACCGAACCTGTAGGAATTGAAAAAGATTTAATGAAGTTATTACCCCAACCACATTGGGAGAATTGGTCAATTAGATTAATTTATCATGGTCGGGCTGTGTGTAAAGCTCGTTCTCCTGGTTGTAATCTTTGTGAATTGGCTGATTTGTGTGATATGAATTTGTCTCTCGCAGAGTCGCAGAGTCTCAGAGAGTAATATTGGGGAGTATTGGGTTGGGAAAATTTATTTCTCATGTCCCTATAATTGTGAGTAAGGGTGTAGAATAGAGAATGCTGTCTTTCATTACATTAGGGAATTCATGGCGAAAAAGAGTATGATTGAGCGCGAGAAGAAACGCGCCAAAATGGTAGCTAAGTATGCTGACAAGCGGGAAGCACTACTAGAAGAGTTCAGAACAGCAGCATCTCCGTTGCTAAAGCTAGAAGTTCACCGCAAAATTCAACAATTACCCCGCAACAGTGCGCCTACTCGTAAGCACAACCGTTGCTGGTTAACTGGTCGTCCTAGAGGCTTTTACCGTGATTTCGGACTATCTCGGAACGTCCTCCGGGAATGGGCCCATGAAGGTTTGTTACCCGGTGTTGTTAAGTCTAGCTGGTAGTTAGTTGTCAGTGGTTAGTTGTCACTGGTTAGTTGTCAGTGGTCAGTTGTTAGTTGTCAGTGGCTATTGGCTGTGAACCAACGACCAATGACCAATGACCAATGACCAATGACCAATGACCAATAACTAAGATATTATTGACCACAACAATGATCAATTCCCAGACTATCTAAGAGTAGATCGCTAACGGCGTTGGCGATCGCAAACTCCCCAAAAAAGCTTTTAGAAAAATCAAATGATTGCATCTCTGTAACAATAGCAATTACCAGAGAACCTAAATCATTTTCTCCTTCCATGCGTTGTCTCACAAAAATCTGTGATGCCCGCTGGGCTATATTTTGATTTATTGCTTCAGGAATAAACTCTTGATCAAGCCAATGCAACAAGTTTTGTTGTAACCATTCTCCTTCTTCTTGGGGATTTTCCGAAGGTGGTAAGGTAATGGGTGGAATTGCTTGAGTCATTTTTGTTTGTATATTTTATATAGAATTTGTTTGCTGTGGGTAATCTCAGAAGAAGACAATGGAATACGATGTTGCTGCTATTATTCGGGGTTATGCTCAAGGTTATTTTCTCATGTCTGATGAGAGTAATAACTTGGGATGGTATGGAAGTAACGAACGGACTCTAATTCCTTTAGATGAACGCTTTCGCTATCCTAAATCATTACAGCGTGTTCTTAATCAGGAACGATTCACAGTAGCTGTTAACCGGGACTTTTTGGGTGTGGTTGCTGGTTGTGCTAACCGCGATACAACTTGGATTTCTCCAGAATTAGAAAAGATTTATTGGTTACTTTACCAAACTGGTTATGCTTATAGTTTTGAAACCTGGCAAGGTGATGAATTAGCTGGGGGAATTTTAGGGATTGTCATTGGTGGTATTTTTATTGGTGAATCCATGTTTTTCAATATTTCTGAAGGTTCTAAAGTGGCAATGGTGAAATTGGTAGAAAGATTACGAGAAAGGAAATTTCTACTATTTGACGCGCAAATGATGAATCCTCATTTAGCCAGATTTGGTGCTTATCATGTTAGTAGTGAAGAATATGAAATTTTACTAAAACAAGCATTACCAAGTCCTTGTAAATTAATTTGATTGGTAATTGGTAATTGGTAAAGGCAGGGTTTGGGAAGTAGTGAGTTGTAAACCGTGACGGAGAAATTGGATAAAATCGGGTTGATTAATTAGTAAGCGGTTAAGAAATTGTTGAGTGAGAGAAATAAAACTCTTGCCTGTTTCCTAATTAACTTTTTCCAACACAACACAGCTAACAGAAATATCTTTGAACAACCATAATGCGTATTTTAGAGAATCGAACCACCTCAGAGGTTGGTAAATGGGTAACATAAGTCGAATGACCATTGCAAGTGTATATAATACAGGTGTAATGGTAGTTGATTGCACTAAATAACCTCCTGCGAGAATTTCTCCATTGACAATTTTGAAATCGGGAAATAGGCTACTCAATTCCTGGATATCAGGTCGGAACATGGTATCTATAGGATCGCGGTGGTAGGGATATTTATAAGGAACTGTAACGAAAATATAGCCAGATTTAGGGATAATAGAGCTAATTATTTGACATATTTCTTCTCTGTTCGTTATATGTTCCAATAGATTAGAACACAATACAGATTGAATATTCATTTCTGAAAGTTTCTGTAAAAAATCAAGGTCGCATAAATCCCCCACTAGATCAACACCTGTATCGTTTTTCATGTCCGCATGAATTACTGAGTAGCCTTTTGTTCTAGCTGGTTTGAATAATAGTTCATCAATCCAAGGTTGTTCATGTTCTCTAAATTTTTGGTTTGAACTACCAATATTGAGTATAGGGAATACAGTGTTTGGGCTGAGAGAATAGATAATATTTGCCAACCACCTAGCTTCTTCTTTGAACATAATAATTTAATGCACCGTCATTGGACTATATCAACTGAGAACTAGACTACTAACGATAGAATTAGATTAGTAAGATTATTCACTATAAAGCCATCAAGAACCATGCCCTCTGATATTGCTGTCGAGAAGAAAAAGTTAAAAAATCCACCTTTGCAAATGCACTACTTAGGCGATCGCGTGTTGCGACAACCTGCAAAGCGTGTTACCAAAATAGATGACGAACTCCGCCAAATAGTGCGCGAAATGCTGCAAACTATGTATAGCTCAGATGGCATTGGTTTGGCTGCACCTCAAGTTGGTATCAATAAACAGCTGATCGTCATTGACTGCGAACCAGATAACCCAGATCATCCGCCATTAGTATTAATTAACCCCACGATTAAACAGGTTAGCAGTAAGCTCTCTGTGGCTCAGGAAGGGTGTTTAAGTATTCCCAACGTCTATCTAGATGTAAAACGTCCAGAAGTGGTAACAATCGCCTATAAAGACGAGTATGGCCGCCCCCAAACTTTAACAGCCGATGATTTACTGGGTCGCTGTATTCTCCACGAACTTGATCACCTTAATGGCGTGGTATTTGTAGATCGTGTAGAAAATTCCTTGACTTTAACCGAGGAGTTATCGAAGAATGGCTTCTCGTATCAAGCAGTGAAACCAGTAGCATAGGGTGGTCTAGTAGTGTATTTAACTCCAAAAAGCGGTTTATTTTTAGGTGGTGCTTGTTTTACAGCGATTGCGGCTGTTGGTTCGGTGTTTGAATTGAGTTATGGAGAACCAAATTTTGGTTTCCAAACCACTGCCATTATCCTAGCTTTGAGCATTCCTCTCACCGTATTCTTTTTTATTGCCGCAGTGAAGGATGCACGAGCTAATATGAAATAAGCATCAGGTATATGAAAAAGGTAAGAGGATGAACGAGGAATGCACACTTCACCCTTTTACCTTTTATTTTTTACTAAGTAATTGGTAATTGAGAGGAAGATTATAAATCATGAAAATTCAACTTCAACCAGAAACTGAGGAACTGATACGGGCATATATTGCCACAGGTCATTATACCAATGCAGATGATGTGATAATTAAAGCACTTAAAGTATTATCGGAGTGGGAAAAAGGGTATCAGGAATGGGAACAAGAAACACGCAAGAAAGTCGCTGTAGGACTTACCCAAATTGAACGAGGAGAGGTAGTTAGTAGTGATGTTGTTATGGCTAGATTACAGGAAAAAATTAGGATTGCTCGTGAGAATAAAAAATAATGGAATATATTCTATCTGTAGAGGCAAGTCAGGACATAGAAAATATTTTAGATTATTTTCTTCAGCGCAATATTGATGCAGGGGAAAAGTTTGTTAAGGATTTTAATAACAAGTGTTTGAATATAGTAAAATTTCCTAAAATTGGGCGTAGTTATAGCCATATAGATTCTCCATTAAGAGGTATTCCCATTGATGGTTATATAATTTTTTATCAGTTATTAGAAAATAGTATTGTCATTATTCGAGTGGTTAGTGGGTATAGAGATATAGAATCTTTGTTTTTGGATTTAGATCAATAAAATAAAATTATGCTACCAACTTCTACCCAAATACTCCGACTTTCCCAAGGACATCTCAATTTACTCGCAGCTTGTCCGCGCAAATTCCAGCATAGCTATTTAGAACAACTGAATACTCCTCTAGATCCTAAACACGAAGAATATCAAATTTTAGGGAGTCGGTTTCACTTACTTATGCAGCAGCGAGAAATGGGTTTACCTATTAATAACTTACTACAAGCAGATCCTCAATTGCAAAATTGGATGACTGATTTTAGTAAAATTGCTCCAGAAATATTTATAACTAATATTGATAATCAAACTTTTCGAGAAAGTGAACATTATCGAACCTTGCAAATTGAAGATTACCTCCTCACAGTTATTTATGATTTATTAATTGCTGATCAAAATCAAGCCCAAATTCTCGACTGGAAAACCTATCCCCAACCACCAAAATCAGAAACATTAGCTCAAAATTGGCAAACAAGACTGTATATGTATGTCATGGCAGAAACTAGCAACTATTTATTAGAAAATATTTCGATGACTTACTGGTTTGTGCAATCAAAAGGGCAAACTAAAAAAATCAAATTTTTATATAATGAAAAAGAACATCAAAAAACAGCAGAGGAATTACATCAACTATTAAACAATCTTACAAAATGGATAAAAGATTATGAATATAATATATCCTTACCGCAAATTAAGGAATCTCAGAAAATCTGTGAATCTTGCCAATATGCAGTGAGGTGTCAACGTCAAAAAATCAAACAAGTGAATATAGATATTAATCAACAGTTTCCTAGTTTGGAAAATATTGCAGAAGTATCACTTTGAACTTTTAAAAATGTTAAAATAGAAATAGAAATAATATCCAAAATTATCAACATGGCTCCATTACCCGATTATCGTCCCAAACAAATGTCCCTGGGTCCCCTAGAAGCAGAAATCCTCAGTATTATTTGGGAATTGAGTTCAGTAACAGTCAAAGATGTACATGATCGGATTTTGGCTGATCCTAACCGCGAATTGGCTTATACTTCTGTTACCACCGTTTTGCGTCGTCTCACGGAAAAAGGTTGGTTAGCTTGTGATAAGCACAGCAAAGCCTTTTATTGGCGGCCATTGCTCACTAAGCAACAAGCAGATATTATTAAAGCCCATGATCAATTACAGCGATTTTTAGCAGTAGGAAATCCTGATGTAATTGCGGCATTTGCTGATAGTTTAGATCAAGCTGCTAGTGACCAAATCGAAGCGATCGCTAAACGCATCCAAGCCGCACGGGAAGCCAGAGGAGAAAAATAGAATTATGCTTCACTCACCAAGCAACTGGGAGAAAAATTTATGCACCTACTCATGATTGTCACCGCTGTAACCATTGCTTGCTGGTTACGATCCTCTGGCAGTATCCAGCCAAGAAATTGGCATTTACGATGGCAAAAAACCCTGTTTTTATTCCTTTTTCCCCCCTTACTCATATTCATGACAGTCACTTCTATAGTCTGTATGGGTACACAGGGAAAAATGGGCGGAATGTATACCGACTCTTTTAGCTATCTCCTCGCATTAATTTTTCTAGGATTTTTGAATACCGTAGGTATCAACCTCGCTTTTCAGGGCTGGAAAGCCATTAAATCTGCCCGTGAATGTCCCCAAATTACTCTAGATGGTAAATCAGCCCGACTTCTACAAACAGAAGCTTTATTTGCTGGACAAATGGGTTTTTGGCAACCTGAATTAGTTGTTAGTCAAGGACTACTACAAATTCTCTCTCCAGCCCATCTGGAAAGTGTTTTAGCCCACGAACAAGGGCATTATCAATATAGGGATACGTTTTGGTTCTTTTGGCTGGGCTGGGTGCGTTCTTGTACCGCCTGGTTGCCGAATACAGAGTCTTTATGGCAAGAATTGTTAATTTTACGAGAATTACGGGCTGATAGTTATGCTGCATCTCAAGTAGATCCTTTAGTATTAGCAGAATCCTTGCTGTTAGTCGTGAGGAATAATCTAATTACATCAGATATTTGTTGTGCTGCTTTGGGTGCAGGCGATCGCTTGGAACAAAGAATAGAGGCTTTATTAACACCATCTGAACCAGTACCAGAAACGCAATTACAATCTTGGCATATTTTTTTATTGGCGTTTCTACCCTTGATTACAGTCGTATTTCATACTTAAATGATTTCCTCTCTCCTGATGACGATACAAGGGGTTTAGCACTGCTCATTGGTGTCAATTTAAGACCCACCAGGGAATAAATTCCCTGTCTCATAGCTCAAGTCCGTTAAAACGGACTCATAAATTTTCCTAGTGTTTAGTCAAATTGGTAAGTATCCTTCACAAATTGATTTTTTTAGGAAATATTTACCAATATAACTGGTAAATATTATGGTAATCTTGGTAAAAGTATACTGAGTGTCAATTTCATGAATAAAAATTTCTCTCAGTCCAGTTTGCCAATCAAAAGAAGAAAGCTACTAGTTTTAATAGCGACAGCATTAGCTACTTTACTACTGGTTATGGGCTTACCAATCCTGACTTCTTCTCCTGTATCAGCACAATCTAATAACAACTTACTCATATCCGCCGCTGCTAGTTTAAAAGAGGCACTGGAAGAAATTAAACCTCTTTACCAACAAAGTAAACCAAACGTCAACATTAATTATAACTTTGGTAGTTCCGGTGCATTACAGCAACAAATCGAACAAGGTGCGCCGGCGGATATTTTTATATCTGCGGCTAAAAAACAAGTAGATGCTTTAGAACAAAAAGGACTTTTAGTTCCAGGGACTCGGAATATAATTGCTAAAAATCGGTTAGTTTTGGTAGTACCTAAAAATGTTGTTGGTATCACCAGTTTCTACAGTCTCAAAGATGCGAAAGTTAAAAAAATCGCTATTGGTGAACCGAGAAGTGTACCCGCAGGACAATACGCACAACAAGTATTAGAAAAGTTGAAAATTTGGTCAGAAATTAAATCAAAACTGGTTTTTGCTAATAACGTGCGTCAAGTTTTAGCATCTGTAGAAAGTGGCAATGCTGATGCAGGTTTAGTTTATATAACTGATGCCAAAATCTCTGATAAGGTCAAAGTTGTAGTTACGGCAGATGAAAAATACCACTCTCCCATTATTTATCCATTAGCAGTTGTTAAACGTAGCAAAAATGTTGATGCTGCTAAAGAATTCTCTCAATTTTTATCTAGCAATCAAGCTAAGACTGTATTTAAAAAATATGGGTTTATTTTGCCTTAATCATGGGTGAAATTTCAGATTCCCGACTTCTGGCAAGAAATCATCATTTATTCAGAGGATTAAATAAAGAAGTCGGGGATCTTACTCACGATTTAATGATGGGTTTTAAATAAAAATTAAAATTTATTAACTAATTAAACCATCCTTGTAAACGACTACCAGAACCTACTTCTCGGTGTTACTTCTGTATTCACAGAACCAACGGCAATTTGTTTTACAATACCTTTAAGAGTATTACACGCACTAACTATGCCACAGGATTTATCACCGCTTTGGATATCTCTCAAAACAGCTTTACTAGCAACGTTTATTACTTTCTTTTTGGGCATATCTGCCGCTTATTGGATGTTGGGATATCGCGGTAAAGCCAAATCTTTAATTGAGGGGATATTTGTTGCACCGTTGATTCTACCACCTACTGTGGTGGGATTTTTACTGCTGCTATTTTTTGGTAAAAATGGTCCGGTTGGTAAACTGCTAGAACCGTTTGATACCACAATTGTGTTTACTTGGTATGGTGCAGCGATCGCTGCTACAATAGTTTCCTTCCCATTGATGTATAAAACTGCACTGGGAGCTTTTAGCCAAATTGATGCCAATCTGCTACGAGTAGCGAGAACGTTGGGTGCGAAAGAATTCACAATTTTTTGGCGGATTAGTTTACCCCTAGCATTTCCTGGGATTTTAGCTGCCACTACCTTAGCATTTGCGCGGGCTTTGGGTGAATTTGGGGCAACTTTGATGTTAGCAGGTAATATCCCTGGACAAACTCAAACAATGCCAATGGCAATATATTTTGCTGTGGAAGCGGGGGCAATGAATGAAGCTTGGTTTTGGTCAATTGTAATTATGATTGTTTCTCTTTCAGGAATTATTATAGCTAATTTATGGCAAGAATTTCCAGATAAACGCAAACTCACAAAAGTACCAATAAAGCAAATAAAATTAGCAAGTAAATCTGATTCTTTATTAATTGATTCCTATACATCTAGTTTAGTTTTAGATATTGAAAAAAGACTAGACAACTTTTATCTACAAGTTGCCTTTAATACTGACAATCAACCATTAGGATTATTGGGAAGTTCCGGGGCAGGAAAAAGTATGATTTTGCGTTGTCTAGCGGGGATAGAAACACCGAATAAAGGACGAATAATTTTAAATGGTAGAGTATTATTTGACTCAGAAAAGAACATTAATATTCCTATTCATCAACGACAGATTGGTTTTTTATTCCAAAACTATGCCTTATTTCCACACATGACTGTGGCGCAAAATATCACTTTTGGTTTACCGAAATATCTAAATGCTAAAGAAGAGGTAGAAAAGCAATTAATAGCTATGCAATTACAAGGATTTGGCGATCGCTATCCGCACCAACTTTCCGGGGGACAACAACAACGGGTAGCATTAGCTAGGGCTTTAGCCAGCAAACCAGAAGCATTGCTTTTAGATGAACCATTTTCTGCCCTGGATACACATTTACGCAGTCAATTAGAACAACAAGTTGCAGAAATTCTGGATGATTATTCTGGAGTAACTTTGTTTGTGACTCATAATATGGAAGAGGCTTATCGCCTATGTCCCAATTTGTTAGTATTAGAACAGGGAAAACAAGCTCATCATGGTTCTAAATATGAGATATTTCAACATCCTGCCAGTGTAAATGTGGCTCAACTTACTGGTTGTAAAAACTTTTCCCGTGCTAATATTTTATCACCTCAAAAAATAGAAGCAATTGATTGGGGTTGTACTCTGGAAGTGAGAGAAAAAATTCCTGCAAAATTATCTCATGTTGGTATTCGCGCTCACCATTTGATTTTTACAAAAGATCCTCAACAGGTAAATACATTTCCTTGTTATTTAGTTCGTACCAGTGAAACACCTCACAGAATGACAGTATTTCTTAAATTGCATTCTGTTGGTAATCATCCCCATGATTATCATCTACAAGGGGAAATTTATAAAGAAAAATGGGTAAATATTCAAGATCAACCTTTTCCTTGGTATGTGCAGTTAGAACCTTTGAGGTTAATATTAATGCAGTAATTTGAGAGGCTGAAAAATGTATCTTGATTTTCCAGCCTCTCTAAAATTAACTTAATTCCAATAAACCTTGATAACCTGTGACAATACGATTTCCATCTTTGAGAATGTGAACTTCAATTTGATCACTAGCCCAAGTAATTTTATCTGCAAATTCTGGGTTAAAGATATTTACATTTTGATTACTAGAAGAAACGGGAGAATCAGGAGAATTAACTGCTAGAGATTTGACAAAGGGACCATCAATTAAAATATCTAATTCTGCTAACAATTCTTTTGCACCTGGAGGGGCAGAATTAGATTGTAATTGTTGAAGAGTGAAACCAGTAAAAGACATGACATTTAAACCCGCTGCTTTTAACTTTTTCGCTAGAATTGTTAATGCAGGTGCTTGCCAAAATGGCTCACCACCGGAAAAAGTTACACCTGTATTCTGGGGATTTTTGAGAATACTTTCAGCTAGGGTATCAATAGCCACTAAATCATTAATCTCAAATGCCCAGGAGTCGGGATTAAAGCAACCAGAACACTCACGGTTACAGCCTTGTACCCAGACCACAGCCCGACAACCAGGGCCATTAACTTCTGATTGGTCAACATAACCCATAATGTTAAGATAACCGGGGGGAATGTCCGCGAGTCCTAGAGATGGGTTCATGGGCTTGGTTTCCATCTTTTGTCAACTCCTTTTCAACTTTTCCTATTACTTGCTAATATAGCGAGACTCTGAAAAAGTGTGGAGAAAGAAATTATAAGCTTTTTTAAAGATTGATTATTTTGTGTAATCAACCTTTAAGTTATCTTAAGATTTTGCCCAGGAGGGAGTTGATGAACGCGCAGCAGAGATAGCATGAAAGAATGCAAATAGCCTGTGGCTGGCTTGACCATAATCCTGGCATTTTTGCAGATCGAAAGACCGTAATTCTTTTTCTATGACGTTTTCGACATCAGCAGCTAAATTTAACCTCCCTTCATTGAGATAACATTCAGTTAAAAATAGCAATTTCTCAATATTAATTTCATTGGTTTCCCATTGAATCTCGACAGGAAACTCATAATTTTTTTCTAATGTTCCCCCATGGTAAACATTTTCCATGAGTTTATTGCTGATAATATATTTAACTTTATGGGTGTTAGCCAATTCTAGCAAATCATCAGCAGTTGGCTTCAATCCCAGACGACGACGGAACACAGAATCAATAATTTCATATTTACTATTGTCTGGAAATACTGTGACAACCACAGCCGCAATTCCTTCAATATTTCCATAACATCCGATGATGTTTTTACTTTCTTCACCGTGAACAAATAAGATATCCATAATATGCACCAACTAAATTAATAACAGGAAATTGAGTTGATAAAATTCTCTTAGATCAGAGTGAGAATGCAAAACTCAATACCGATAATCTACCAGACTTTTTCCAAAAATTGCAGCTTTGTTCAAAAAAAAAGAGCCTTTTTATAAATAGGTTAATTTTAGATTAATTACAAACTAAAATCTATTTCTCTAGATAGATGAAAGGGCAGATTTTATTTTGTTTAATCAAATGTTGCTCAAGTCAGTCAGATCCCCGACTTCTTAAAGAAGTCGGGGATCTTATTTATTGTTAACCTGAATAATAAATATTCATAAGATGTCGTTCCGCACCTGCACCTAAAACCCAGCGAATAGTTGTAAAAAACCGAGGCCAATTACCTGTACCGTTACCAAAATATTCTGCTGCAACTTTCTCTTCTAAATCATTTATATCAATTGTCTCATCATCAAGTTCTTTTTCTATTTCGTCAATTACAGCTAATCGTTGATCTTTCAATCTTTGAACATTAAGTTCCAGGGTATCAATAGTAAATTGAACATTTTCTATAGGAATACCAGACGTTAAACAAGCGATTTCATCAGGTCTAATTTCACCATCTTTACTACTGAATTTAAATAGACGTAATGTTGGTAAATTGAGAGGATTTAATAACCTAATATCAGGAATAAAACCACCCTTTTTTTTGCCACAACATGGTAAATCTTTCAGTAATTGTGGATTTTTCAAATCATCATCTTTCATTCCACCGGGAGGAAGACAGATAGCCAGCATATTTTGCCAATCTAGATCATAATTATTTTCTTTTGTTGATTGGTTACAAGGAATAAAATGTTCAACAGAGCGATTGTTTTCATGAAGAGACATTTCGCAATAAGCACACAGTCCTTTTTGATCAGATGCTAAAGTATCACGAACTTTCTCAAACGCTCTATTTTTTTTTAAATCCGTATATCGTTTAAACTGAGAAGAATATCGCTTTTTATAGTTTTTAAGTTCCTCTGGTTCTGGGGATTTCAGCACTTTTTTCACACCGCATTCCTCCGTTCCAATTTGCGGATTTGCATATCTACCCTAGTCATATCTGGATCATAAGATTCCCAATCTTGTAATTCTTTTCTAAGGCGTTTTGCTTCTTCTAATTGACCATTATCAATTGCTTCAAAAAGCTGTGTCAGTGTTCTTGATTCTTCCGTATCTGGTCTTAAATCACTTAACCCTAAAACATATCTGACAATATCTGAACTTTTCATCCCCCTGGTAGGTGATGGACATTCCTTTATTTGATAATCTTCTAATATCTTCACCTGATTTTGTTTAACTGTTGTCACAACTTCGGGACTGTGAGTAGTGGCGATAATTTGAGTGTTGGGAAATACCTTTTTTAAATCAGGAATAATTTTTTGTTGCCAAGTTGGATGTAAATGCAAATCTAACTCATCAATCATCAAAATAGCTTCTGCTGCTAAGGGGTTTTCCATGTATGGATTTGCTTGTGCTAAACGCCGCGCAAAATCCATCACCAACGCTAACATATTGCGATAACCTGCACTTAATTGACTTAATAAAAGTTCTCTTTTTTCTCCTGTTTCCATTGTCCACTCAACCATTAATTTTGCAGATGTTGCACCTGAAAAATAAACGCGAGCATTGGGAGCAATAATTGTAGAAATAGCATTTCGCACTTGCTTCAAAACAGAAAGTTCAAAATTAATATCTTTGCGATTTCTTCCCTCTCTTAATTCTTCGTACTCCCGCACAAAAAACCAGTTAACTAAATCTGTGAAGTTAGCTGTTGCATTAAAGGCTTTCTTCAAAGTATCAAATCTATCAAAAGACTGATTAGAAATATTTTCAATATCAGCAATATTAGTTAAGTTACGATTACTTTGATAGTAAGCTATGACAGAAAATTCAGATGTTTTGTCATACCGTAAAGTATCACAGTTATATAGTAATTCAGAATAAAGCTTTTTAGTCCCTTCTTGTAAAGCTCTTGAGGTGTGTGAGACAAGTAACATTGACGATTTTCTCCTTTTTTTATCATCTACATCATTCTCAATTGGCGGATCTTTGTAAATAATTGTCCACTCTGGTAAACTCGTAGTTGATAAAGTAAATTCTGGATGATTCCTTTGTTCACTGCTATTTTGCTTTACGGGTAAATCTCGTTGTAAAACTGGAGATACTTCTTGTTCTTTATTTACAATTTTTTGAATTTCAGCCACATACGGGTACATTGCCGCAGCAATAGCATCCAATAATGCACTCTTTCCTGATCCATTATTGCCAACAAAAATATTGATATCGGGATCTAAATTAACTTCCAAATGCTCGAAGCAGCGGAAGTTTTTGATAATGACTTTTTGAATGTGCATTGGTTTATTTTCCCTAATTAATCTTTTCTAAAATCGTCCCTTTCAAATTTGCTCCCTGAAGATTTGCCCCCCTAAGATTCGCACCTTGTAAATTTGCCCCGGCTAAATTTGCACCTTTTAAATTTGCAAAACTTAAATCAGCTTCCGTTAAATTTGCTTCTGTCAAATTAGCTTTAGATAAAAATGCGTTTCCTAAATGAGCTTTACTTAAATTCGCTTTATGTAAATTGGCTTGATAAAGTTGAGCAGTCATTAATTCTGCTTCATATAAATTCGCTTCACTCAAATTAGCGGTAATTAAATTAGCTGCAATTAAAGTTGCAAAACTTAGATTACTGCGAATAAGTTGAGATGCGGATAAATCGGCATTTTTTAAATTAGCATTTTGCAAATCTGTACCAATTAAATTTGCATCATTAATCATAGCATTTTCTAGATTTGCGCCACTCAAATCAGCACCAATAAAATTTCCATAACTTAAATCAGCATGAGTTAAGATTGCTCCACTTAAATTAGCAATACTCAAGTTAGCTTTACTCAAATTAGCTGCAATTAATTTGGCTTGATAAAAAATAGCATTACTGAGATTAGCATAACTAAAATTAGTTCGCACTAATAAAGCGTGAGCTAAATTGACTTTATTCAAATTTACTCCTTGGAGATTTGCCCCTCGGAGGTTTTCTCCTAATAGATTTGCAGAGCTAAGATCAATTTCAATTTGGGAATTTTTATTTCTCCATTCTATCCAAGTAACTGCACCTGATCGTAATAAATTAAGATGTTGTTGATTTGCCATTTTTTGCTCCTTTACTCGTTCCGCTTACCTTGAGGATTTTCTCTTCCAGGTGAATTTTCAATTGCTGATAAAGCGCCCGCTGCTCCTGCTAAAATATCCTGTTCTGAGCCACCTAAATAAAGTCTGCCAAAACTACCAACAGCTTGAACTTCCAGAATATTAATTTGCGCGGCTTTTTCTGCTTCATTAGCCGCTAGTGCAGCATAAGCTGCTGGTTCAACTTCCAACACATAGAGAGTTTGTCCTGCTAGTAGCAGTTGTCCCCGACGGGTACGGTTAATTAGTTGGGTTTGATAAGCGTCAATATTACGGATAATCTGACTAGAAACTACACGAGGTTTGAGACATTCCTCTTTTTTCACGCCCAGAAACGCCAAAATCGCCTCTCCAGCGGCTCGCGTTTCCCCTTGAGAACCAGAATGCACTTCTAAAAGTCCATATAAACGTTCTACTACTTGCACTCCAGGACGAACAGAAGCGGATTTTAGGGCTACGTCCGTAATCTTGTTGATTTCGATACCAGGGGAAATTTCAATCCATAGGGATGTATCCCCCGGTAATGGTAAGAAACCCTGGGCTACTGTTCCCATGTATGCGGCGTGTTGAGGTTGCAGATTGTCTAGAAATACGAAGCTGCGTAATTCTATACCCAAAGTCTTAATTCTCCAGTTATGAGGGTAAACATTTTAGATTTAGACCCCCGACTTCTCAAAGAAGTCGGGGATCTGCAATATATGAGTTTACCGTTAAAGTGGACTGATTTGCTAATTGGTAATTGGTAATGGGTGATGGGTATAACTTTTGTCTATTGCTCTTTCTAGAACATCCTAAAAGAAATAAAGCTATAATCCAAGGTGAATCAAAAGTCTAAGTCCTAAGCTTTTTTAATTCTTAATTTTTAATTGTTCGGTGTATTTTATGAGTTAGGAAATATGCCTAAAAACTGTATCTATGCTTACAACTTTAATTTTCCGAAATATACTTTTCATTACAGCTTTAAAAAAAGATAATAGCGAGAATGGGGGCAGAAGAAATGATTGTTTATTTGCTCTTGTGAAATAATGGTAGCCATCTCAGAGAACATTCAGAACCGATTAACTATACAAACTGTAGAAATTGCCCCTAATACCACTGCGATTCGTTCTCTTGACTGGGATCGGGATCGTTTTGATATTGAATTTGGTTTACAAAATGGTACAACCTATAATTCATATTTGATTAGAGGTGAACAAACCGTTTTAATTGATACTTCTCACCAGAAGTTTCGTGATCTTTATTTACAGACTCTCAAGGGTTTAGTTAATCCTAAAACTATTGATTATATAATTGTTAGCCATACTGAACCTGATCATAGTGGTTTGGTAGAAGATATTTTACAGTTAGCTCCCAGAGCCACTGTTTTAGCTTCTAAAGTAGCTTTGCAATTTTTAGAAGGTTTGGTACATGAGCCTTTTTCTAAGCGAATTGTCAAAAGTGGCGATCGCATAAAAATTGGCAAAGATCATGAAATGGAATTTGTCAGCGCGCCAAATTTACACTGGCCAGATACTATTTTTAGCTTTGATCGCAAAACCCAGGTTCTCTACACTTGTGATGCCTTCGGAATGCACTACTGTGATGATCGCACTTTCGACGAAAATTTAGAAGCAATTGAAGCTGATTTTCGCTTTTATTACGATTGTTTAATGGGTCCTAATGCTCGTTCTTTGCTAAATGCAATGAAGAGAATGGGTGAACTTGGGGAAATTAAAATTATCGCCAATGGACACGGACCATTACTACATCATAACCTGGATATTCTTAGAGAATATTATTACAATTGGAGTCAAAAACAAGCGAAAACAGAAACTACTGTAGGTTTGTTTTATGTCTCTGGTTATGGACATAGCGATCGCATAGGACACGCAATTGGTGATGGTTTACAAAAGGCTGGTGTTGGTGTCGAAGTATTGGATTTAAACACCGCAGAAAGTCAAGAAATTCAAGAATTAGCTGGGAGAGCATCTGGTTTAATTGTAGGTATGCCTTCTACCAGTGCAATCAAAGCGCAAGCCGCAATTAGTTCATTATTAGCAGTTGCTAAAAACAAACAAGTTGTGGGTTTATTCGAGTCCTATGGTGGAGATGATGAACCCATTGATACTCTCAGACGCAAATTTATTGATTTAGGTATTAAGGAAGCTTTCCCAGCTATTCGCATTAAGGAAACCCCCACTGATGCTACCTATAAACAATTTGCAGAAGCCGGAAATGGTTTAGGACAATTGTTAGTGCGGGAACGCAATATTAAACAAATCAAATCTCTCGACGTGAACATGGAAAAAGCGTTGGGAAGAATTAGTAATGGTTTGTATATTGTCACTGCCAAAAAAGGCGATATTAGCGGCGCAATGATCGCATCTTGGGTAACACAAGCCAGTTTACAGCCTTTGGGTTTTACCATTGCTGTAGCTAAAGATCGCGCTTTAGATAATTTATTACAAGTAGGCGATCGCTTTGTTCTTAACGTTCTTGAAGAAGGCAATTATCAAGACCTGAAAAAGCATTTTCTCAAACGTTTAAATCCCGGCGCTGATAGATTTGCAGAAGTAAAAACCCAAACTGCTAAAAACGGTTCACCCATTCTTACCGACGCACTCGCATACATGGAATGTGAAGTTGTTAATAGTATGGAATGTAGTGATCACTGGATTTTATACTGCACAGTTGAAGATGGAAAAGTTTCCAAACCCGATGGAATTACCGCAGTCCGTCATCGCAAAGTAGGTAACTACTATTAATTGGTAATTGGTAATTGGTAATTGGTGATTGGTGATTGGTGATTGGTGATTGGTGATTGGTAATTACTCCCTTCTCTACCTGTTCCCTGTTCCCTGTTCCCTGTTCCCTATTACCTATTACCCATTACCTATTACCCATTACCTATTCCCTAATTATTAACTAACCATCTTTCATAATTATTATGACACTTCCAGATTCATTCTCTAACGTTGTTGAATCCGCTAAAAATTGGGTTTCTCAAGTTTTTTCGACCCAACAAGCATCCATGAGCGATTCCAGACCAAGAGACGTACAAATCCTACCGATTGCTACTAACACAAAGGTGATGAGAGCGCGGAGTAAATCGCGGTTAAGATTTGAAATTGAGTATGCTCTAGAACGGGGAACTACTTCTAATAGCTATTTAATAGAATCCGATAAAACTGCTATCACAGATCCTCCAGCAGAAGGCTTTACAGAAATTTATTTGGAAGCATTACAGAAAACAATCAATGTGCAAAAGTTGGATTATGTGATTTTGGGACATTTTAACCCCAACCGGATTCCAACTTTAAAAGCAATTTTACAATTTGCACCACAAATTACCTTTGTTTGTTCTCTTCCCGCTGCGAATAATTTACGTGCTGCTTTCACCGACCAAGATATCAAAGTTTTAGTCATGCGGGGGAAAGAAACCCTAGATTTAGGTAAAGGTCATGTTTTGAAATTCTTACCTACTCCTAGTCCTCGTTGGCCAGAAGCACTTTGTACTTATGACCAACAAACCCAAATTCTCTTTACAGATAAGCTATTTGGCGCACATATCTGCGGTGAAGAAGTATTTGATGATCATTGGGAAACTTTCAAAGAAGACCAACGTTATTACTTTAATTGCCTCATGGCTCCTCATGCAACTCATGTTGAGTCAACTTTGGAGAAAATTTCCGATTTCCAAGTCAGAATGTATGCTGTCGGTCATGGACCCTTGGTACGCACCAGTTTAATCGAATTAACAAAATCATACAGTGAGTGGAGTCGCGCTCAAAAAGATAGAGAAATATCTGTAGCACTTCTCTATGCCTCTGCCTATGGTAACACTGCCACCTTAGCACAAGCAATGGCTTTAGGATTAACCAAAGGTGGCGTTGCAGTTAAATCTGTGAACTGCGAATTTGCTTCTCCTGAGGAAATCCGCACTGCATTGGAACAAGCAGATGGTTTTATCATTGGGACTCCCACCATAGGTGGACACGCACCTACTCCTATTCATACCGCTTTAGGGATTGTCCTCTCTACAGGTGATAATACCAAACCTGCGGGAGTCTTTGGTTCTTACGGTTGGAGTGGTGAAGCTTTAGACTTGGTAGAATGCAAACTCCGAGACGCTGGTTATCGTTTTGGTTTTGATACCCTAAAAGTCAAGTTTAAACCTGATGAAGTTACTCTCAAATATTGCGAAGAAGTCGGTACAGACTTTGCTCAAAGTTTGCGAAAAGCCAAGAAAGTTCGTGTTCCCCAACAAGCTGCAACCCCCACAGAACAAGCTGTAGGCCGGATTATTGGTTCTGTCTGTGTCATTGCAGCCAAGCAGGGAGAATTTTCTACAGGGATGATGGGTGCTTGGGTATCTCAAGCTACTTTTAACCCGCCGGGAATTACGGTAGCGATCGCTAAAGATCGAGCCGTTGAATCTCTATTATATCCTGGTGGTAAATTTGTCCTGAATATCCTCCCTGAAGGTGTTCATCTGGAATACATGAAGCATTTTCGCAAGAGTTTCCAACCTGGAGAAGATAGATTTGCTAACTTCCCCAAAGCCGAAGCGGATAATGGCTGTACCATCTTAACAGAGGCTTGTGCATATCTAGAATGTTTAGTGCAGCAGCGGCTAGAATGCGGTGATCATTGGGTAATATACGCAACCGTAGACAACGGTAAATTACTCAAGCCTGATGCTATGACTGCTATTAACCACCGGAAAACAGGCTCATACTATTAATTAGTAATTGCCATAAATTATAGAGCCGCCTGGAAAAATTACCAAGGCGGTTTTTTGTAGTCTTTGAGATTTTAAAATTTGTTATCGGTCATTGCCAAAAATAGTTCTCCAAATGCTTCGCCCGTACAGTTGTCAGTTGTTAGTAGGGGCGAAGCATTTGGAAGATAAATTATTGGTCATTGCCAAAAATAGTTCTCCAAATGCTTCGCCCGTACAGTTGTCAGTTGTTAGTAGGAAGTCCCAATTCTCAATTACATAGATTGACTCAAAAATAGAAATCCTACTTGCAACAAACCGACAAAAAAACCTAAAACACCACCTAAAGTCACAATTGCTTGTAATTCATTTCTGACAATTCCCTCAATAGCATCTTCCAGTTCAGCAGGTGAGGTGGCTTTTACTCGTTCCACAATTACTTGATCTATAGATAAAATAGGAATTGCTTGAGCCACAATAATTTCTAAATCTTTTTCTAGATACTTTTCTAAAATTAATGCTAAATCCCGTGCCACAACTTCTAAAGAAGTGTTGACAACGGCTGAACTACTTAACCGATTTAACAAGACAACAGAAATTCTTTCCCAATCAGCCGATTCTGTTAATTCTTTGAGCAAGTCACTACCACTATTTTGGAGATATTCACGCACACTATCTCTAATCGTTTTTCGCAGTTGACGGACTGTACCAACAGGAAGATTTTGCAAAGATAAATTCTGTAATAATTCCTTAATGCGATCGCGCATTTTTAAATCTTTAATTAATTCTTGCAATCTTTTATTAGTTGCTTCCTTTTCATCTAAACAAAATGTCCGTAACCGAGTCAAAGTATTCTTCAACCCAAACAGATTTGCCACTACCCAATAAGTACCACTGGTTTTTTCTCGAAAACTCTCATCAATGGTTTGAATTGTCCGATCTGTTAAAAAATCAATAATAACTTGTCGTAATCTATCGGGAGGTAAAACTATCTCTAATAACCAATCAGCTAACCGGACAGATTGTTCTTCACTAAGTTGAAACTCTAATAATACCTTATCAAATATTTGGTTAATTTGCGTCTCTAAAAATGTTTCCTGTCGCGCTAAAACCTTCAAAAGACGTGGTAAAGATTCACCCAATAAATCACGTAAAACTCCCGCCAAAATCTTAGTGCTACGAGGGTTTTTATCACCTTTAACTTGATCAACTACCAGACGTAATAACCAGAAAATTCCGCCTTGTAGTCGTTCAGGTTGCAGGAGTCTTCGCGCCAGATTTTGCATTTCCTCTGGAGTCAGTAGCGATTTCATAATCGCATTAGCAATATTTTGTCCTAACCGTTCCTGATTACTAGGAATTAAACCTGGCGTAAACGGGACTTTTTTCCCCAAAACATAAACTGCTTTATAGGGACGAAATAACATCTTTATGGCTATGTCGTTGGTATAATAGCCAATTAATCCACCCAGGATTGGGGGTGAGATATACAATAAAATTCGAGACAAATCCACAGGCTTTTGGATTAGGTAATGGGTAGTGGGTAATAGATAATGGGCAATTACCAATTACCTAATTACTACTAATACTCCCATCATACCGTTAGCAATGGGATAGTGTGTGACATCCAGAAAACCAACTTGATGCGCTAATTCTATTTGCTCTTTCCCAGTAGGAAAGCGGTCTAAACTGGGGCTAATATAGGCATATTCGTCTTTTAAGCCGAGATTAGTCGCCATGGGAACTACAAGATTATCTAAATACCATTGTTGCACTGCGCGGAACTGTTGATTGTGGGGACGATGAAAGTCTAAAATTGCGGCTTTAGCTCCTGGTTTGAGAACACGATATATTTCTTGGAGGCTACTAGGAATATCTTTAACATTTCTTAATCCATAACCCATAGTGGCTGCATCAAAATAATTATCATCAAAAGGTAAATTTAATACATCTGCTTCTACCCAATTAATAGGAGGTAGGGGATAGTAATTTTTGCAGCGCTCTTGAGCAGTATTCAGTAAGTTGGCAGAAAAATCAACTCCGTAAACTTGGCCTGTTACCCCTACATGACGTGCTAACCGAAAACTTAAATCACCACTACCGCAGCACAAATCTAAGCCAGTATCACCAGGTTTAGCTGCGCTCCATTTGACTGTCATTTCTTTCCAAAGGCGGTGTTGTCCCCAGCTTAATTGATCGTTAAGTTGGTCATAAACAGGAGCAATACGATTAAATATAGCGCGGACTTCGTTACTCATTTGTTGAGGGAGTAGGGAACATTAAGTTTTTTGGCACTTTCAGGGGTTAGGCGTTGACAGCGAACTTGGTTTATATATCTCACTTATTTTTTCTGACTATTTTCATAATTAAAACACACATAATAGAAGAATATAGTTTCCCAACTTTATATTTCTTCGCACTCATCAGACAGTATTAACTTTAAAGACGCACTTTTTAATTATGACCGAAACACAGCCCAATCTTCAAAATCCTGCACAGGATACAGCACAGACAGCCACAGAATTATTAGTTAAGCTGAGACAAAAACAGGGGACTTGGGTGGAATGGGGACAAGCGATCGCTTACCTGCAAAAAAACGGTTACAATCCCCAAGACATCTTTGAAGCCACAGGATTTGAACAGATTCAACAAAATCAGGTGATTGTTGGCTCTCAGGTTTACAATTCTCTGGAAAAATGCGGCTCATCACCAGAAACATTAGCATATTACCAGTACAAAAGTAGTGATGTGTTATATGAGTTACGTGGACTAACTCAAGAAGACCGTGCTACCACTGCCGACTTAACCTATCAATACAAGCTTGATGCAGATTTAGTCAGGGATATAGCCAAAGCAGTGAAAGACTATTCTTGGTTTCCTAGTTTACCAGAAGGTTTCAGTAAACATCCAGGAGATGCGATCGCTTATCAATCCTGGAAATACGCTAGACAAAAATCTGATTTATCAGAGCGATCGCGCTTAATTGCCAAAGGTTTACGCTTTGTTCACTCCGAAACAGCTAGAAAACAACTAGAACAACTGTTAATGGATTTTAGCGTTGCTCCCAAACTAGCTCCGCCTATTTTGCCATTTTATCGGCTAGAAATTGATGAAGACTTACCCCGGATTTTACCAGTAGTAGGTGAATTGCCATTAACTCCACAGGAATTAAAAGCCGTACCATTTATTACGGAAATTCAACCCTTTCGCATTGTTAAATTTGCCGGAGAACAAGCTTGGGTAGCCTTACCCGGCTGGAAAGTGCTACTAAATGCTGAAGATCCTGTAGTTGTCATTGGTAAAAGCGATATTTTCCCCAACCCCCATCAAAACAAAGTTGAACCAATTATGATCGTTATAGATCGCGCTCAAAGAGAATGGGATATTTCCAATTACTTTGTGTTTGAAAACGGCGATAGTATTGACTTTCAATGGTTTGAAACTGCACCAGCAATTCCCTTGTTAGGAAAAATGATTGTTTTGGTTCGTCCTAAGAAAGTTCTTGATGAAGAATATACCAAAGATGCTTGGCAGATTGACGAGTAATGCAATAGAAGTCACCGAGTCAGAAAGAAGAAATTAATTTAACAGTTTTGCGTAGATATGTCAGGGTTTAGCAGTGCTAAACCCCTACCCGTACAATCAAGTAGTTAAGATATTCTTAGTATATAAGGTTGTACGTGACAATAACTTGATTCATGGAGATGTGCAACCAGAAAATAATTATGTTCGATAATTTACTGTAGGAAGATGACGACCTACATAGCCAATAATAACTTTTCCTGGCTGCAATGGAAAGAAATGAATCCGCCAGTTACAGGATCTTAACTTAATATGACGTTCAAAGAAACGTTCCTCTCCATCAGGACACATAAATGTTCTTTCTTGTCTATATTTATTGTTCTTACGGGTTGATTTACTTTCTCCAGATTCATCAAGAGAATAACCTTCTACGCTAAATGATTCACTTGTCCAATTTTGACAACATTTTTGAAGTTCATTTAAGGTTTTACATACTCCTGCTAATTCATTTTGTCCTGAGCGAATATCTTTTAAATCTTTCTCAACACAATCACAAAATTCTAGATTAGAAAATAATTCTTCTCTTCTATTCCAAATTTCATTACCGTTCTCTATATTTATTTTGAAGCCTTCTTCTAACCAATCAGTATGTTCTCTCCCATGAGTGATGCAACTGGCGTGTTTTACAATATCATTAGTAATAATCAAAGGATCTTCTTCATCTTCATTTATTCTTGTTACCTCTACCTCCAAAATACTAGTGTCCCACTGTGGCTCAGATTGTAAACTTATGGATAGAGAATTGTTAACGTAAGCATAATAAATTCCAATCGTATTCTGTCCTTGATAAGTTACCTGAATTTCTGGATCGGCAATATCTGGTAGAGGAGGATCATTTTTATCTTGTAAACTTCTAATTAATCTTCGAGCATCTATATCTACATCTTGATCATTACGCCATTGAACTAATAGATAATTTGGTGCAAGCTGTAAATTATTAAAATTGCTTTGGGTACGAAGTTTCTTTTTACAACTACTTGGAGTTTTAATAGCAAGTATAGTATTTATGAAATCTGTCATTAGTTGTCTTGCTGTATTAATATCAGTAGAAGAAGTTTGTAAGCAGAGTTCATTAAAAACGATTTCTAATTCCATATTTTTACTCTTCTACTGGCTCTAATAAAACCTCTAAACTTTTATCCCATTCATCAAAGAAACCATCTGGCCACTTATCAATTCTACCACTGCGATTAATACGCGGCGAAACTACTTCTGTAAAACCTTGTCCTTGTTTTTCCTGACGTTGAAAATAATGTAACTGTACATCGTCTGGTTTAATTTTACCTCCATGAACAGCAAGACGAATACCATTTAAAACATGATCGCTATGAGTTTCTATCACAACTTGAACACCACAACTAGCTGCTAATGCTAATAATTCTCCCATTTTTGCTTGTCCTCTAGGATGAAGATGTGCTTCTGGGTTTTCAACTAAAATTAGTGTACCAGGAGGAGATGCAAGTACAGCTACAATTATTGGTAAAGTGTAGGTGATTCCAAATCCTACATTAGTATTACGATATCTACTACTAACATCTTTTCCCATATCAAATGAGTATTGCAAGCTCATTAAATCAACACCTGGAATTGGGGTGAGATGAATTTTTGTACCAGGGCTAATTTCTCCCATCCATGCTTCAACTTGATTTTTCAACAATTCTGAGTCTGATTTTGGATGGCTTAATTTGCTGTGTTCACCTTTTTTTGGAAGTTCAAAGGCTTTAGACACTTTATGTGAAGCTTTCTGATCAAGTCCAACGGTATTTATTCTCCAGTTACCAAAAATGTGCAAAAAATGTTCTGCATATTCACCTCTAGTACCAATTTGAAAATGTTGACGTACTAAATAATCTGACATTTCAAAGACATTACGAGGTCCCAGTCGTTCTGCTTGCAGATAGTGAAAGCAATCTCCAAAAAGGCTAAATTCACGTAGTTCTTGAGTTATTGGTGCAATATCAGTGCGTATAACATCTGCTTGTTCGTCATACCTAAAACTCCATTCCCAGATCCTTCTTTCTTGATGTTCTACTATGAGCTTAAAACCTATTATTTCCGGTTTTACCGCACTCTCAAACAAAGCATCTTTAGCAGTACCAATACGAACCAAATCACCATTTAAAGCTAGACGTTTTCTTTGTAAAAGTCTCTGTTGATAAGACTGACGTAATAGAAGGAGTGATTGTAGTACGGAAGATTTACCCATACCATTCAGACCAGATAACAGAGTTAATGGTCTAAAATCTAAGAACTGATCTTCAAATGGTTTGAAATTTTTTAAATGTAGTGAATGTATCATTGTAATACAGATTTGATAATTTCTCCAATTTCATTTAATCGATCTAATACAGTTTTAAGGTTTCCTGTACTCCTGTACATAGGAGTATCAAATTTACCTGCATTAGTCAAGTCTATTATTTGTTGTTTTATAATTTCTTTCCTTTCTTTAAGAATCTCAACTTGTTGACAATTAAGTTTATATAAATTAACAGACCAAGCTTCAAATAAAGCTTTATTCACAGGAGGGCTTTTTGATCCTGCTTTTATTTTCCGAAAAGCATCTTTACCAAAGATATCAAAGGCTAAATTCATTAAATTTAGAAACTTATTGCTTATTAATTTTATTTCGTCTTCTGACATGAGATTTATATATGTCATAGATTTATCTAATATTTTTTTAAAGCTTTTGTTGCTTTCAAATAATTCTTGATTATTTATCATAAATACTAAAACTCTAAGAATGCACTCACGATCCGCCATTCGCTCTGATTTTATTCCTTTGTTAGTAGCTTTTTTGAATTCAGGTGATGCAGCTAGATGTTCTAATAACCTTGTTGCTTTACCTTGATTTAACCCATGACGAATTTCTTGTGTTGACAGTGACAAACTACTGGTATTAATACGTTCAAATATAGCTTGCGTAAATTCTTTTCCTGTACCTGGTTCAAGCAAAATAACTGTGAGAAGAGTTTCTTCTATACGACGTTGATAATTACGTGGTATTTCATCATATACCTTGCCGTTAAACTCAGTAAATGATTCTAGTCCAGTTAGTTTAAGATTGTTATCTATTACAAACTCTTTTAAAGTAGTTAGTCTTTGTAAACCATCTATCATTAACCATTTTTCTTCATTAGTTGCATCAATATAAAATGCTGGTATAGGAATACGAAGTAAAATAGACTCAATAAGTCTACTTTGAGCAATTTTATTCCAAACAAATTTGCGCTGAAATTCAGGATATAATTCAATTTCATTATTCCTAATCTTTCTAAGTAAGTAGTCAACATTAAATTGTCTAGTCTCGACCCTGATTTTAGTCGGGTCAAATGGTTCATTTATTTCCTCTTCTTCTGATGCAATTTCTTCTTCTTCAATTTCTGCATCTTCTTCAATTAATTCTGAAGTGCTGGTATTCATATCTGTCATAATACTTACTCCTTAGCGTTAATGGCTATTTACTCCCTTCTTAGTAATCCTTGGTAATACTACCTCAGTAAACAGCAGTTTGCTTAAATAACTTACTTTGATCGTACTATCTTCCATCGTTGGCAGATGTAATCAACATAAAATGTCCTATCCCCAGCACCTAACTACCAATAAAGCAGCCAGACTTAACTAGCTGCTTTAGCACATACCCCATTAAATAAATTTCCCCACTCCCACCAAATCCAAAGATAGGTGTAATAGTATTTTTAACCCGAAATCCAAATAATATTACGCTTCTGGTTCAATTCCCAAAGCCCGTAATTGTGCAGCCAAGCGATTTGCTCTTTCTTCACCAGTTAATAACAAATTACCTTGCAAATCCCACCACCGCAACCAAGGTAATTCCATATTCTGATATTCTCCCTGCCATAAACCTAACTCAATTCCCATAGGTGTAATTGAATAATGTCCTCGTTCATTTTCTGCTAATAACTGATATTTTCCACCAATTAATTCATAAACTTCTATACTGGCTTTATTCACTTCATAAATGCCATAAAAAGCTGGTTTAATCACCTGTTCATAAATCCAGAACTTACCTTTCCAAGGAGTTTTGTCTCTTTCTTCACTACCATTCCCCGAAACAAATTCTAACACAATTAATGGCGAAATATATTCTTGCCAAAGGACATAGGAACGTCGGGTTTTACCATTTAAAGAAGGTGGTACATTGGGAACATAGAACCAGTCTGGTGCTTCTGCACCTTTCTCAGGTGGTTCAGTAATACGCCAATAAATACCTAAATCCTGTCCAATAAAATATTGACTATCAGGATAAAGTTTTTGCAACACAGGCTGAATAGAGTCTGTCAGGAGAATGCTTTGGGGATGTTCTTGCCAATTTTTCACAAATGTGCCGTCCGACTCTGGTAGTTGGGTATGATCTGGAAGAGAGGTTTCTGGATAAGGGCGTAAGTCTTGATCTTCCTGGATATCAGTTGTAAAAGTCATTATGTCCTCCTGCTGGTGTGAGGTTTATTCTAGTTTAGCAAAATTAAGGTGTAAAGCGATCGCCCAGCGCTCCGCAGGTATCGTACGATGTAATGAACCTACCTCTGTAGATATTCCTCTCATTGAGGATATTAACTTAAATCAAATTACACAGCTTGTATAAAAACTAATGACTAATGACCAATCACCTATTACTAAATTAACAGAGAATATCGCCCTCATTCGCGCCCAGCTTCGCCCAGGACAAACGCAAATGGCGGATTGGCAATCAGGTCCATTAGCGGTGTCTGCTGTGCCAGGGGCAGGCAAATCTACGGGAATGGCAGCAGCAGCAGCGATCGCCATTGCTCGTCAATATGAGTATTATTTAAATACAGGTAATAAGGATTATAAACAGTTAATTGTTGTCACCTTTACCCGTTCTGCAACTGCAAATATTAAATTTAAAATTCGGGAAAATTTAAAAAAATTATCTTTACCACAAACAGGATTTGCAGTTTATACTTTGCATGGTTTAGCCTTAATTATCGCTAGTCGTTATCCGAATTTGTCAGGGTTACAGTTAGAAAATGCGACCTTAATTACACCGAATCAAAGTCATAAATTCATTCGGACAGCCGTAGAACAATGGATTGTTAATGATCCGGAAACTTATCTGCGCTTACTTGCAGGACAGCAATTTGATGGGGAAGAAACCGAAAAACTCCGTCGTCAGTCAGTGTTAAGAACGGAAGTATTACCAGATTTAGCTTATACGGTGATTCATGAAGCGAAAAGTTCAGGAATATCACCCGCAGATTTATTAAAGTGGAGTGAACAAACTTCAGATAAATATGGAATTTTGAAAGTTGCAGCCGGATTATATGCACAATATCAAAAAATTATGCAGTTGCAAGATTTCATTGATTACGATGATATGATTTTAGGGGCTTTAAAAGTTTTAAAAAATCCTAGTACCTGCCGGATTGAACAAAATAAAGTTTTTGCTGTTTTTGAAGATGAAGCTCAAGATTCTAGTCCCCTACAAACAGATTTATTAGAAATACTCGCTAGTCAAGAATTTGGAGATAACTTAGATAAATCAGCCTTAAATTTAATTAGAGTTGGTGATCCTAATCAAGCGATTAATTCCACTTTTACACCTGCTGACCCGATTTATTTTCGGGAATTTTGTGAAGATTGTCAAACTAAAGATAGACTGGCAGAAATGGATCAAGCTGGTCGTAGTACACAAATAATTATTGATGCGGCTAACTTTGCTTTAGAATGGGTAAATAATCAGGATTTTGCCAAAACTAATCGTAGACCACCACCATTTAGAATTCAGAAAATTCAACCAGTTAATCAAGAAAATGGCAATCCTGAACCTGTGGGACAAGGTTTGGAACTTTATACTCCTAGAGATATTCATCATACAGTTGAATTACTTTCCCAAAGAGCCATTGAACTATTTACAGAAAATCCCCAAGCTTGTGCAGCGATATTAGTGCGAGAAAATCGTCAAGGAAGATGGTTAGCTGCGGCTTTAGAACCAATATGCAAAGAACATAAAATTAAACTTTATGATGTGGGAGAAAAAGAACGCCGTTCTCATGTTCCTCAAGAGATTTTATCATTATTGCAGTTTTGTGAGCGTCCCCATTCTCCCGATTATCTCAAAGCTACTTTAGATGTTCTCGTCGAACGGCAATTAATTCCAACTCAAGATATTAACACTCTAGCTAGTCTACCTGAAGAATTTTTATATCCAAGTCTTTTAAGCGCACCCCAAATAGAAATAGTCCAAAAAGCGGCTCATCTTTGTCGAAGTTTACTTAGGGCTTATTTAGAACTACCATTTTATCAAATAATTTCCTTTTTTGCCTTAACTTTGAAATATGATCAGGCCGAATTAGCTACTGCTGATAAACTTGCAGAACGGGTAAATTTGCAAATTTTTGGGAATAGTTCTATGGGGGCAATGATATTAGCTTTAAGTGAAATTGTTAGTTCCGAAAGATTTGAATCTGTAGAACCAGAAAATGTGGAAGCACAATATACTAAAGCAGGGCAATTAACAATTATTACCATGCACAAAGCCAAAGGGCTAGACTGGGATTATGTATTTTTGCCTTTTCTTCATGAAAATTTAATTCCTGGCAGATTTTGGATTCCCCCCCAAGGACAATTTTTAGGTGATTTTACTTTATCAGAAGTCGTCCGCGCCCAAATTCGTGCGGGACTTCACAAAAAACCTATACCTGATATTCCTCAAGCTTGGGAAGAATCAAAATACCTGAAAATCGCCGAAGAATATCGCTTACTTTATGTTGCCATGACTAGAGCCAAAAAACTTTTATGGATGTCTGCGGCTCAAAAAGCCCCCTTTACCTGGAGTAAACCGGAGAATTTACAAACATCAGCCCCTTGTCCAGTTTTTGCAGCTTTAAAACGGCAATTTCCGCGCTGAAATTGGGACGGGACTAAATTGACACTCTCAGGTCTAAACAATACCTTCTCCAAATTGGAAAAAGCCTTGATTTGTAGGTTGGGTTGAAGCATGAAACCCAACAAATGCGTTGGGTTGCGCTGTCGCTTAACCCAACCTACAGGAAATGGACAAGGTATTGCTAAAGACACTGAGTTTTACGCTTACCGGATGTCTCTATAAGCTTCAAATCCCATGACTTTTCCCAATTACCCAATTCCGGCGAAAAAACCGCGCTAATGCCGATTCTTCTAAAGATAAATAAATTGGTCTACCATGAGGACAGGTCCGCGGGTTGCGGGTTTGTTGCCAATTATCTAATAAGGTCTGCATTTCTGGTAAACTCATTTTTGTACCATTGCGAATTGCACTCCGACAAGCAACAGCAACTTGAGCAGTTTGTAAATCTCCTCCCCAACTTAACTCTAAAATGGCATCAGCAGCATCTTCTCGTTGTTTTAACATATTAGGGATGTTTCGCACTGCCCAAAGTTTATCACCAAAAGGTTCAATATCTAAACCAATCCGTTGTAATTGGGAAACCTGCGCTGGTGATAATTGATAAATAATAATTGGAGTTTCCACAGGGACTAATTGCCAATTATCACATAATTGTTCATATAATACTCGTTCATGGGCTATATGTTGTTCTACTAGCCACATTCCTCCAGAATGTTCAGCCACAATATAAGTATTACTGACTTGAGCAATAGCTTTTAAATAATTTTGATTTTCATTACTTTGGAAATTTTGAGAACTTTGAGAATTGAAATTATATTCACCTTTAGATTCTGCTACTTTTAATAAATTACTAACTCTGGTTGTGTGAACAGATTCTTTTATATTAGTTTCCGAAATCCGCAATGATTTATTAATGGCTTCAGTAATTTGTTCTTGCCAAAAAGGTAGTTCATTCAGATAAATTTCTGTTTTCGCTGGGTTACGATTCCAGTTAATTTGTTCAGGGGAAATAGTTAAATGTAAAAAACAAACAGGATAGCGATCGCGTGGTAATGTTTTATGAAAAGCTGAAAGTATTGTCTGTTCTAATTCCGGCGATTTAATTATTCTGCCATTAATTGCCACTTTCACCCAATCAGGACGATGACGATGACATCTATCGGGTAATCCTATCACTAAATGCAAAGACCAATTTTCCCGATTGGGGATTTCTAAATTCACCTCATGTAAATCATCTTGTCGGACTTGGGTGAGAATCTGGGGAATCAGTTTTCCCACAGTTAATGCGGGACAAATCGTAAACCATTCTTTATCATTTTGCCAAACTTGATAATTAACATGAGGATGACATAAAGCTATTTGTTGAATTATCCCTTGTACAGCTTTTAATTGCTGATTTGTCGGAGGTAAACCTTGACGACGGTTTTCACAATTAGCAAATAAATTATTAACTGTTACGACAGTACCAGGAGCGATCGCCGCAAAGTCTACTTCTGTTACTTCTCCTTCATTATTGTAATTAATTCGCCAACCTTCACTTCCCCCTAAAGGACGACTTAAAACTTCTAAATTTGCCAGAGTTGTTAAACTATGTAACGCCTCACCCCGAAACCCCAAACTGTTAATCTTCCATAAGTCTGCACTAGAATGAATCTTACTGGTACTATGTGCAGTTGCTGCTTGTTGCAAATCATCCAAATTCATCCCATGACCATTATCAGCCACCCGAACTCGCCACAGTTGCGGCCATAAAGAAACAACAATGCGCGTTGCGCCAGCATCAAGAGAATTTTCCACCAACTCCCTGACAACAGCTACCAAAGAATCAATTACTTCTCCTGCCGTAATTAAATATACAACTTCTGTTGGTAAAGCTTGAATAGTAGATACCATAGGAGGAATTAACAATTAAAAATTAAAAATTAAGTATTTTTTGAATCTAGAGAACATTAGCTTACAATATTATGATTACAAAAGATTAATTTTTAGAATCTGCTGTCATTCTAAAGAAATCCGCATTAAGAAGAGATATTTGGTAGATTTCTGATGATATTAGCCGCAGAAAAAACTTATGAGTATTGATTTAGTTGCTGATGTTAATGACTTAAAGACAAGTCTTCAATGGGGTCAACCTGCTTTTACAATTATTGATGTGCGCGATCGCTCAACATACAATCATAGCCGCATCACAGGAGCGATTTCTATCCCCCTCAATGACTTAGAATCTCGCGCCCAAATATCCCTCTACAGAGAACGCCAAATCTATGTTTATGGCGAAAATGACAGCCAATCAGCCCAAGCTGTGAGAACCTTACAATTCCTCGGTTTTACCACAGTAGCTGAACTGGGCAGTGGCTTATCAGCCTGGAAATCCATTGGTGGTGCTACAGAAGGCGTAGAAGGTTAAAGGAGTAGGGGGAGTTGGGGAGGTAGGGGAGGTAGGGGAGGTAGGGGAGGTAGGGGAAGTAGGGGAGGTAGGGGAGGTAGGGGAGGTAGGGGAAGTAGGGGAAGTAGGGCAGGTAGGGGAAGTAGGGGAGGTAGCGGAAGTAGGGGAAGTAGGGAAGGTAGGGGAAGTAGGGGAAGTAGGGGAAGTAGCGGAGGTAGGGGAAGTAGCGGATAAAAGAATCTTGCCTCCCCCAACTCCCCAACTCCCCAACTCCCCCAACTCCCCAACTCCCCCAACTCCCCCAACTCCCCAACTCCCCAACTCCCCCAACTCCCCCAACTCCCCCAACTCCCCAACTCCCCAACTCTCCAACTCCCCAACTCCCCCAACTCCCCTGTCACCTACTTCAACAACCCAGTTAACAAAGATGCTGGACGTTGACTGTGAGGCCAAGCAAAAGCATGGCGGAAAGCTGCATCTTGACAAGCTTTTAACTGTTGAAAATTAATAATGTCGTAAGTCAAAAGATTTTCATATTCAAACGGGAGACGCATATTATGTAATCCCGCATTATCCGTACAAATAGCGATATCAACTCCCGCTGCAAAACAGCGGTCAAAAACTAACTTGAGTTGCCGAATATCCTGTAAAGTTCCTGTTTTCAAGTAAGTTGTCGGACAAACTTCTAAACATTGTCCTCTTCTGGCAATTTCTGGCAGCAATTCAGGATATAAAAGCGGAATTTGGATACCGTGACCAATTCGCATTAAATAGGGTAACAATTCGGGATAACAACCATCTTTAGTTTCATAAAGATGCCCCGTGGTGTTAATACCCAGTGAATGGGCGTAATTATATAAACTGATCCATTCTGCCATTCTTTCAGCATAATAGCGATCGCCACCAGCCATATCTACCGCACAGACATATTCTCTATTTTGCGCCGCCAAATCAATAATTGCCTTATTTACCTCAAAAGATAAACGGGAGTGCATACAAAGAATTTGACTAGTAACAATGGGATATTCGGGTACATGACTAGATTTACCCACAACATCTACAATCTCCGCCATCTTATCAATTCTTTCCTCTTGACTCAAATGTTCAGGAGTTCGTAAATAGGGAGTATAGCGTAATTCCAAATAAGCCAAATTCTCAAAAATATAAGCACCGCGTAATAAGCGGTAAATGAAGTAAGGTAAAGTCTCCACCGTTTGCACACTTTCTACAAGGGTATGCAATTCTAGATATTCATCCAAAGTATTACGAGGACGAGTATAAAAATCTTCAAACTCTGCATATTCACCAAAGCGAGAAATCAACTCAGTATTATGACGCTGGAAATATCGCCATAGGACACGAGGGACAACGGAACCACCTAAATGCCGATGTAATTCTGCATATAAAGCCATAGTGGTATTTGCCAGAAAAATTTTATTAATCTTAACAAAAACCTCGATAAAAAAACATGGTCTTACGAATTGACAAAGTTTACCACTTGTCTATTCCCAATTGCTGATTTATAAAAAGAAATATCAAGCTTGTAGTTTAAATCAACATTTTTTCGCCAATTAGTGAGATAATGAATTCGTGAGGACAAGAACAGACATAAATATATTGTGAGAGGGGGAAATTGTATGAAACTTCAACTATTAGCCGCTATGGCCTTGATAACTCCCCTGTTTCTAGCTAATTCAGTTCAAGCTGGAAGCCAAAAAGATTTACAGAAACTTTTGTCAACTAGAGAATGTATCCAGTGTAATCTATCAGGACTCAACCTCAGTGGCACTCATCTAATTGGTGCAGACTTGCGAGGCGCAAATCTTCAGGGTGCTAACCTTACAAATGCTAACTTAGAAGGTGCTGACTTGACCGGAGCAAACTTAGCAGGTGCTAACTTAACATCAGCCTTTGTTACCAACGTCAATTTGAAAAAAGCCAATTTAAACGGCGCAAATCTTACCCGCGCCACAGTCAATGATTCCAACGTCTATCAAGCATCAATGGATAATATTAACATTACCGATGCTGGCATATATAACACAGGGATTGGTATTGGTGGCGAAGATGGAGCTACGTTTCCTGATTGGGATTAAGTAGATTAACTTAGCTAATCCTTAAAAAAGAGAAAGAGTTAGAGGTGTGAGATAGTAATAGCGAACGCATTGCGTCCGGGAGGGAACTAGCGCGACCTAGGAATCGCCATTTAGGAATAAGTTGGGAGAGCGATAGCGAACGCATTGCGTCCGGGAGGGAACTAGCGCTGCTGCAAGCAGTTCGTTTAAAATTAGGGTTGTGTGCGATAGCGAAGCGCGACCTAGGAATCGCCATTTAGGAATAAGTTGGGATAGTGATAGCGTAAGCGCTGCTGCAAGCAGTTCATTTAAAATTAGGGGCAAGAGAGGACTTTTATCTATTAATGCTGTAAAGCAATTGTCCGAATTTCATATCTTTTTTCAAAAATATCAAACATTATTTTTAGATGATTTAGAAATTATTGAAAAATCCTGTGAAATTCATGCCAAATTAAAAGCCAAAGGTACTCCTATCCAAGATGCTGACATTTTAATAGCAGCTACAGCAATTGTCCGCGATTTAATTCTCGTTTCTAATGATTCTGATTTAGATACATAGCCAAGTGATTATGTATCTACAGCAGCTTGATCTAAAGATTAGTTTCCACCAAATTATGATCTAAGATTAAACCACCTTGCTCTGTAATTTTTTTCGCTGCATCTAAAAGATACTCATAATAGGTATGAGCAATAATGGATAATTGCTTACCAGCAGGATAAACCATATACCAAGTGCGTTTAATGGGAAAGTGCTGGACATCTAAAATGCTAAATTCCGCAGTGTCCGTGAGTAAAGTATGACGGGATAATACGGATATACCTAGACCACCAGCGATCGCTTGCTTAATCGCTTCATTACTCCCCAATTCCAACTTCACCTTCACTTTTACCCCATGTTCCTCAAATAGACTTTGGACAGCGCTGCGAGTTCCTGAACCCGGTTCACGCATAATAAACAGTTCATCACCTAAACGTTCAATAGGAATATTTTTTTCCTTCGCTAAGGGATGATTAGCTGGTGCAAAAACTACTAAAGGATTTTCTAAAAATGGCTGAAAACTGACATCGAAATGATCGGGAATCTGACTCATAATATACAAGTCATCTAAATTACTCATCATCCGATCTAAAATCAGTTCATGATTTGTGACTTGGAGAGAAATATCAATCCCAGGGTAAAGCTGACAAAAAGGCCCCAACAATCTGGGAATAATATACTTTGCTGTGGTAATTGCTGCCAGCCTTAATTGTCCTTGCTTTAGTCCTTTTAAATCTGCAATCGTCATTTGAAACTTGTCCATAGTCTCAAAAATTTGCCGACAAGTAGCAAATAATTCCCGTCCTGCTTGTGTCAAATATAAACGCTTTCCTACCTGTTCAAATAATGGCAAACCTACGGATTTCGTCAACTGTTTAATTTGCATGGATATGGTAGGTTGAGTCAAAAACAACTCTTCCGCAGCGCGTGTAAAACTACCATGCCGGGCAGCAGCCTCGAACACCTTCAACTGGTGCAATGTCGCTTGGTTCAAGCTGATTCTCCTCTGATAACAATTTTTATATATAATAATATAGTATTCTGTAACACTAATAAAATTTTGAGTGTTATTTATACAAAGTTCTCAAATCCAATATTAAATCTCTCACATAAAAACAAAAATCTATAACTGAAGATTATCCAGAAATTTTCTGTCTTTGGGCTTCATATAACATTAAAGCAGCAGTGATTCCTACATTCAAGGATTCCACCCCAGGATTAAGAGGAATTTTTACTTGAATATCTGCCAACGCGGCTAAATCCGCTGATAATCCTGCCCCTTCGTTACCCAATAATATTAAACTAGGTTTACACCAATCTACCTGCCAATAAGTTAAATCGGCATGAGGTAAGGTAGCTACTACCTGCATTCCTGCTTGCTGACTTTGTTGAACTGTGGCTTTCAAATCTCCACTTACAGCCATATTCAAACGAAACCATTGCCCAGCAGAAGCGCGTAAAACCTTGGGATTATCTAAGTCTACACTATCTTCACTTAACCACAAACCTGATGCACTTGCCGCTGCGGCTGTGCGAATCATCGTTCCCAAATTACCAGGATCTTGGACAGTTTCCAAAGCCAGAACTAAACCAGTAAACGGAATTTGTCTTGCTTGTGCTTCTCGTTGAGCTATCGCCACTATACCATCAGGATTGACAGTTGTTGCCATTGCTGCTAAAACTTCTGGACTAACAATTTCAACACGATAGCATTGACCACAAATAATTTTCCACAATTGGGGATGGGTTTCCTGCCATTGAGGAGTGCAACATACCGCATCTAAAGGATAGCTAACCGCACAAGCTTCTTCTAATAAATGCGTTCCTTCCAATAAAAAAAGCTGTTGCTTATTTCTCTCCTTGGTGGAGTGCAACTTGCGGATTTGTTTAACTAGGGAATTTTGTAAACTTGTTAACACAATCTTAGATTTGAAATTTCGGATTTGAGATCAATCCAAAATTGATATACTGATATGCGGAACCCGGGACTTGAACCCGGAAGCCCGTGAAGGCACTAGAACCTGAATCTAGCGCGTCTGCCAATTCCGCCAGTTCCGCTGGAATTGAATCTTATTTACAATTTATCATTATGTCCTAATCATTTTCATTTGTCAAGAAAAAATTTGCCAGAATAGACATCTAGCTAATCCCCATTTTTCCAATTAAGCTGACATACTGCATGATAGAATTTAACGACTTTATGGCATTTGACAACTTCAAGAAAAATCTTCCGGCTTTTAGCTAGATGATTGTCGAGATAGAATCAAAACCAACATCAAACCTTTATAATTACTTACTTTTGGAGGTAGGCTTATTAATTCTTCTAGCAGCTTACCAGATGCCAAATCTTCACTAGAAGCAGACTCCTCAGTCTTGCAAATCAGTGGAGGGCATTCTTTGGGCGGTCATGTAAACATTAGCGGGGCTAAGAATTCCGCACTGGTAATCATGGCGGGAACGTTCCTCTGTTCCGGCGATTGTCGCATTCGCAACGTTCCTTTATTGGCAGATGTAGCGCGAATGGGACAAGTTCTATCAGCTTTAGGATTACGTTTAAATAGAGAAGGGGACATTTTAGATGTTGATGCGCGGGAAATTACCACATCTAAAGCCCCTTATGAACTCGTTACGCAACTGCGAGCCAGTTTTTTTGCCATTGGTCCAATTTTAGCCCGACTAGGAGTTGCACAAATGCCCTTGCCGGGTGGTTGTGCCATAGGGGCTAGACCGGTAGATTTGCACGTCAGAGGACTGCAAGCAATGGGCGCAGAGGTGCAAATTGAACATGGTATTTGTAATGCTCATGTTCCCGGAAATAATGGTAGGTTAAGAGGCGCGAAAATCTACTTAGATACTCCCAGTGTCGGTGCGACGGAAACCTTGATGATGGCTGCTACTTTAGCAGATGGAGAAACCATCCTTGATAATGCTGCCAGAGAGCCAGAAGTAGTTGATTTAGCTAACTTCTGCAACTCAATGGGAGCAAAAATTCAAGGTGCGGGAACAAGTACAATTACTATAGTTGGCGTACCTAAATTACACTCAACCGACTATACTATTATTCCTGATCGCATTGAAGCAGGGACTTTGTTAATCGCTGGGGCAATTACCCGTTCTGAAATACTTCTATCCCCAATTGTACCGGATCATTTAATCCCAGTTATTGCTAAATTGCAAGAGATTGGCGTGTCAATTATTGAGGAAGGAAAAGATTGCTTACGGATTTTACCAGCGAAAACTCTCAAGGCTATAAATATTGATACCTTGCCTCATCCTGGGTTTCCCACGGATATGCAAGCACCTTTTATGGCTTTACTAACTGTAGCAGAAGGTGACAGTATCATTAATGAATCAGTCTTTGAAAATCGCTTGCGTCATGCTTCCGAATTGAATCGTTTGGGTGCAGATATCCGTGTTAAAGGTAATACTGCTTTTGTGCGGGGAGTGCCAATGTTATCAGGCGCACCAGTTATAGGTACAGATTTAAGAGCTTCCGCAGCCTTAGTTATCGCCGGATTAGCAGCATCTGGAACAACCACAGTGCAAGGATTACACCATTTAGATCGGGGTTATGATCGTCTGGATCTGAAGTTGCAGCAATTAGGAGCAAAAATTATTCGTGTAAATGAAGCGTCAAAAGATGCAGATTTACTTGTTAATAACATTAATCCTCCAGCCTCAGTTTCTATCTAAGGTTCGAGTATTTTGTTTTTGTAAACTTAATGGCGATCGCTCTCCGTATTGTGCGAAGTGCGATCGCTTTTGGCTATTGATTAAATTTGACAAAGTTGCTAAAATCCTGGACATCCTGATCCGGCTTGCACCACGCTAGTACCGCAGGGCGGAAGTCAAAAGTCAAAAGTCAAAAGTCAAAAGTCAAAAGTCAAAACTAATATACAGTAGGCTTTTTGGCGATTGAATATGGTTGCTTTATTTACGCCGCAGTGTACTAGGCTATCAGACAATTTCACCATCTATTTTCCCCTTTCCCGATGATTAGCAGCTTGTAATAATAAAGATTCAGCAAAAGAAATTGCCTCATTTGCCGATTTACCACCAGCTAACTGAGCCAATTCTTCCCGACGAGTAGTTAAATTATCCAAACTTGTCACCCTCACCACAGTCCGCTGTTCATCATTACTATTTCTGGCTTTATTAATAACTAATTTATCAACGCGAAAATGACGATCTGCCATTGCGGCAATTAAAGGTTGATGAGTTACACATAATACTTGATGTCCTTGACTAAGTTGGTGCAATTTTTCCGCTATAGCTTGGGCAACTCTACCAGAAACTCCCACATCAATTTCATCAAATATCATTGTTCCCACTTCATTTCCTTGATGGAAACAAGCTTTTAAAGCTAGTAAAAACCGACTCATTTCTCCACCAGAAGCAATTTCTGTTAATGGTTGAATAGGTTCACCGGGGTTAGGACTAAACATAAAAGTAATTTTATCTGCACCTGTAGCTGCGGGAGAAATGGGGACAATTTCTACTTTAAATTTCACCTTATCCATCGCTAACGGCTTGAGTTCAGCTAATAACCGAGATTCTAAATTAGCCGCAGTTTGCCGCCGTAATTGGCTTAATTGGTGACTAATTTGTTGGAGTTCTTGTAAAGATAATTGTTCTTGTTGTTCTAAAGTTTCGATAGATTGTTCACTATTATTTAATTCAGCTAATTCAGTTTGAATACGTTCATAATAAGAAATAGCTTCCGTCAGAGTCGGTCCATATTTGCGACAGATTTGTTTTAATTCCCGTATCCGTTCATCCACCTCTTCCAACCGTTGCGGATCTGCTTCTAACCCTTCTCCATAAATACTAATTTGTCTCCCCACTTCCATTACCGCTGCAACGGCATCTCGCACCAATTCCAACAAAGATTGTAATTGAGAATCATACTCCACCATGTGAGTTAATGTCATCTCTCCATCGGCTAATAAATCAGCAGCAGTCCGAGTTTCCTGATCATCTTGATACAAAGCCTGATAAACTTTGTAACTCATTTGTTGTAAATCCACAACATGATTCAGGCGTTCCCGTTCTTGATTTAATTGTTCCATTTCCTGGGCATCATCAAGATTAGCAGCGCCCAATTCTTGGACTTGATATGTTAATAAATCCAATTGTTGCAGCCGTTCCCGTTCCGATGTCCGGCGTTTTTCCAGCGCTTGTCGGGCTTGTTGATATACAATGAAAGCAGCAGCGACATTTTGGCGTTTGTGCAACAAAGCATCACCACCATATAAATCTAACCAATCTCGAACTTGGGCAGATTGTCCCACTTGTACCGTTTGTCCTTGTGCCGTAATTTCTACCAAACTATCCCGTAATCCTGCCATTAAGGGGCGATTCACCAGTACCCCATTCACCCGTGACCGACTGCGGATATTACTGGTAGTAGTGGCAATTTCTCGACTAATGATCACAGCATGATCATCGGTTAAATCAATTTCTTGTTCACTCAACCAAGCTGCTAGGGGCGGAGTAACGCTAAAAGTCGCCTCCACTATAGCGCGATTTGTGCCAGTTCTAATCACCCGACTAGAGACTTTACCACCTAAAACCGCATCAATAGCATCTAATATAATTGATTTTCCTGCGCCGGTTTCTCCCGTCAACACATTCAAACCCGTACCAAAATCCAATTCCAGATGATCAATTAAGGCGAAATTTTCAATTCTTAAATATAGCAGCATTTAAATAATCCTTACTATTGCAGATTTCCCCGGTTTCAAATTATGTTTCGCGCAAAGGCACAAAGAAGCAAAGGCGCAAAGGTGAAGATTTTTAATTTTCCTTTTTTCTACTTCAATATGGCTATTAGCAACGCTCAAAACTTAGAGGTGTAAGGGTTTAGTTCAGGCTTTACCCTACCTGTAGAATCAAAGTTATGCTATGGGAAACATAGTAATGGTTGTATCTCCACTCCCAGCCGCTAATATTTTACCATCTGGACTAAAAGCAATTGAGTAAATTACAGAATCGGTACATTTTACGCTGGAAATTTCTTCTCCACTAGCGACTGACCATAATTTCACTGTTTTATCTTTACTAGCGCTCGCTAAAATTTGTCCATTGGGATTATATGCAACGGAACAAATATGAGCAGAATGTCCTGATAAAGTTTTAATTTCTTGACTAGTTTCTAGATTCCAAAGTTTAATAGTTTTGTCTTGACTACCACTAATTAAAGTTTTTCCGTCGGGACTAAATGCTAGAGAAGTAATCCCTCCAAACCAATCAGAATGTCCTGTTAATGTTTTCACTTTATTTTCAGCTAATTGTAAAATCTTGATAGTTTTATCATTACCACCTGCACTACTAGCTAATAGTTTACCGTCGGGACTAAAAGTTACAGATAAAACATCATCGGTATGACTTTTGAAAGAGTAAATTTCTTTTCCTGTTTTTAATGACCACATTTTAACTGTTTTGTCCTTACTCCCACTCGCTAAAATTTTTCCCAAGGGACTAAATGAGACAGCATTAACTCTTTCTTGATGTCCTGTAAAAGTGAAAATTTCTATTCCTAAATTTACATCCCACAATTTAATAGTTTTGTCATCACTTCCACTGACTAAGAATTTACCATCTGGACTAAAACCTAGGGAATTAATCCCTCTAGACCAAGAATATTCTCCATGTCCTGCAAAGGTGCGATGTTGCTGAGTTGCTAAATCCCACAATTTAATTATTGTATCATCACTACCACTTGCTAAAAATCTACCATCAGGACTAAAAGCTACAGAGAGAACTTTATTTTCATGTCCTTTGAGAGTCCCAACAAATACTAATTTTTCGGTATTGTCATTTGATGAAGATGTGGTAGGAATTACTTCTAAGTAGGTTGGCGTTAAAAATTGTCGTTGGGGCTGACTGCTTTCATTGCCATTTTTGATAGAAGGTTCAATTTCTGCAAATCGAGAACTAAAGACTTGTAGCTGTTGATTAATTTGTGATAATTCAGTTTGCAATTCTGCAATATTTCTCAAATATTCATCTTTATCAACAGTAGAACCTAAACTTTCTAGAGAAATATCTAATTGCTGTACCCGATTATTGACAATTTGCATTTGTTGATGAACTGCATTAAATTCTGTACTTAATTTTTGCATTGATATTTGAATTTTCTGGTCAATAACTTGACTAATTTCCTGTTTGTAAACTTCAAATTTTCCCAAACGTTCATTAATAGCACTTTCAATAATTTGGCTGAGTTGTTGTCTCCAAGCTTCGATTTGTTCCAAACGTTGATTAGAGGTATTCATGGTTTTTTCTACTTGGTGAAATTCTTCAGTGATATTTTGCAAACTTGTTTGTAATTGCTCAATTTGTGATTGGGAATAATTAAACTTAGGACGATTAACTAAATTTAAAGCTACACTTAAACTCAGGGGAATAACTGCATAAACCACCTGTTGCGTCACTGTCGCTACTATTGTTCCTAATACTGATAACCCCAAACATACATACTCGCTAACTTCTAGCAACTGACGATTATTCATGTTAACTGGTATTACTTGTTAAGTCGTGATTACTATATCACAAAACATAGTCAATAAAATTCAGCAAATAAAACTTTATACTCTTTGCGCCTCTGCGTCTCTGCGTGCAAAAAATTCTTTCCTTCCGCAACGCTAATTTTTAGATATGAGAACTTTCAGATTGTATATCTTGACAATAGCATAAAATTTCCAGATGTCAATACCCTAGTAAAATCATTGGCTTATTGATTACATGAGATTCTCAGTAGAAAAAAGACACAAGAGCCGCTATGAATTACTAAAAATGGTATTAAAATCCATTGTCAGGAACAAGCGGAAGGTGGGTTCTATTACGATAGCATTAGTATTATAATGTATCAGTTACACTAAGACATAAGACCAAGTTCTCATTAAGAGGGAACTAGGATGCTTGCGGAGTTTGATTTTTACGATATTGAACCATTTATGTATACATATCAATGGACAAGTAGTAATAGAGCGGGGAGCAATTCTTCAAGTAACTTGTTAACAGATTTTCAGCGACAAATGCTGTTAAAATCATTACAAGAACATCGCTCTCAATCCCAGCGGCAACGGATTCAAATCATGTTGTTAGCGGACCAAGGGATAACTCAAGCAGAAATTTGTGAAATTTTGGGGTGTTGTCCCGCAACCGCTAGACATTGGATACACATAGCTCGTCAGGGAATGGCGCATCAATGGCAAGATTGTCCGATTGGTCGCCCTAAATTAGTTAGTAATGAATACTTACAACGATTAAAAGAATTATTTTACAGTAATCCTCGTGATTATGGCTATGGTTCTCAACACTGGACATTGAATTGGTTACAGAAACATCTGTGCGAAGAATTTGGCTTTGAAGTGAGCGATCGCCACTTTAAGCGACTTCTCAAACAAATGGGCTTATCCACTCGACCGAAACCCAGTCATGATGGACAAAATAGCCCGAAATCAGCTACAGAACCCAAAATATCAATTGCTGACATCAAAAAAGCAAATACCACCGATTCCTCAGAAATTATACCTATTAATTTTCACAAAGCAGTAAAGGATTTAGACATTTATGGCGCACAATATATCCGCTCAATTAGTATCTCTGCAACAAATCAACAATACATTGGGGTATTCACTAACCGCAGAAGAATTTTATCACTATCTTCCCGAACTTCAATCTATCAACCCTAAAGTCGGCAAATTCTGGACAGGAAAGAATGTTGAACCGGGCATTTACATTATCATTACGGGCAAAGTCAGACTATTAGATGATAAAGACGAATTAATTACTACCCTAGAACCCGGGGCATCTTTCGGTGAATTTACTTTATTTCCCCAATCTAAATTTGAGCCTTATGCAGCCAGAGCTTCAGCAAATTTACAGTTATGCTTCTTGCCAGAAAAGTTACTATTGCCATTAATAGCCAAGTATCCCCAAATTCGAGAACATTTATGGGAGAAAGCATACTCACTCCTGAGAAACACAGATTATACACCCATAAAACCAAGCTCTCCAGAGAACGACAATTCAGATTCAACCCCCTATTTGACCTCAGAATCAAAAATTAGTAAAGCCTATTTTCCCAGTCCCAGACAACGGGTGGGGCATTTATGGCAAAAGGTAATGGGGCGCTATCCATTCTTTGCTCAACAAAGTGGTTCTGACTGCGGGGCAGCTTGTCTAGTCATGGTGTCACGGTATTGGGGGAAACGTTTTAGTGTAAATCGCTTGCGTGATATTGCCAATGTAGACCGCAATGGTGCATCCTTGCGGGGGTTATTAACAGCAGCAGAAAGTCTAGGTTTTGCCACTAGACCTGTCAAAGCTAGTTTAAAGCAGTTAGGAAAGCAAAAATTACCTGCTATTGTTCACTGGGAAGGCAAACATTACATAGTGGTCTACGAAATTACCGCTAAATATGTAATTGTGGCAGACCCTGCTATTGGTCAACGCACCCTCACTCATGAGGAATTTAACAACGACTGGACTGGTTATACATTGTTGTTACAACCGACAGCAATGCTCAAAGAAACGAAAGAGACATCTACACCTTTTTGGCAATTTTTTGAGTTAATAAAACCCCATTCTGTAGTCATGTTGGAAGTATTTATTGCTTCCATATTCATCCAGATATTTGGCTTAATTACCCCCTTATTTACCCAATTAATTTTAGATCGGGTAGTGGTACAACGGTCAGAACTGACCCTGACAGCAGTAGGAATAGGATTGTTGATTTTTAGCCTTTTTCGGGTGGCTATGACTGGTTTAAGGCAATATCTTTTAGATCATATAGCTAATCGGATAGACTTAGCATTAATTGTCGGTTTTATTCGTCATACATTGCGTTTACCCCTGAGTTTTTTCGAGACTCGTTATGTGGGGGATATTATTTCTCGCGTGCAGGAAAACCGCAAGATTCAACGCTTTTTATCGGGTGAAGCATTATCAATTCTCCTAGATTTATTCACTGTCTTTATCTATGTAGGCTTGATGTTTTGGTACAGTTGGAAAATGGCATTATTAGCTTTAATAATTGTCCCACCCTTTGCCTTATTAGCCTTAATTGCCACACCCTTTTTACAAAGGATTTCTAGAGAAATATTCAATGCAGTTAACAAAGAAAGCAGTTATTTAATAGAAGCTTTAACTGGTGTGAGAACAGTCAAAGCCACAGCAGTAGAACAAACAGTAAGATGGCATTGGGAAGAGTTATTAAATAAAGAGGTAAAAATCAACTTTTCCGGGCAAGTTATCGGCAATAATTTACAAATTTTCAGTAACACAATTGAAGCAGTAGCTACCACAGCTTTATTATGGTTTGGGGCATATTTGGTAATTCATAATCAGTTAACTGTGGGACAACTAGTAGCATTTAATATGCTGCTGGGTAATATTATTAATCCCTTCCAACGGTTAATTGTCTTATGGAATGAATTGCAGGAAGTTGTGATTGCAGTAGAAAGAATTAACGATGTTTTAGACACAGAACCAGAAGAAGACTTACAAAATCAATCACGGCAGAATTTACCAGCAATTCAGGGGCATATTCGCTTTGAAAACGTCACATTTCGCTATCATCCAGAAAGCGATATTAATATATTAGAAAACCTCAGTTTTGAAATAAAACCCGGACAAATGGTAGCCTTAGTGGGACGCAGTGGCTCAGGAAAAACGACCATTTCTAAATTAGTTGTGGGCTTGTATCCCCCCACAGATGGTAAAGTTTTAATTGATGGACAAGATATTACTAGTCTTTCCTTGCGTTCTTTTCGACAACAAATTGGTGTAGTTGACCAAGACACATTTTTATTTGGTGGAACAATTCGAGAAAATATCAGTTTAGGACATCCAGGAATACCTTTATCAGAAGTAATTGCAGCAGCAGAAATGGCTGGTGCTGATGAATTTATCAAAAAATTACCAATGGGTTATGAAAGCCAAATTGGTGAAGGTGGAGGTTTATTATCTGGTGGACAAAGACAGAGAATAGCCATTGCTAGAGCATTATTAGGTAATCCGAAATTATTGGTTTTAGATGAGGCAACTTCTCATTTAGATACCGAATCAGAAAGGATAATTCAACAGAATTTTAACACAATTCTCAAAGGAAAAACTACTTTAGTAATTGCTCATCGTCTTTCCACTGTGCGAAATGCTGATTTAATTTTGGTACTAGATAGAGGTGTGTTAATTGAAAGTGGCAGTCATGAGGAATTAATGGCTAAAAAAGGACATTATTTCTATCTAAATCAACAGCAATTACAAACAATAACGTAGGTTGGGTTGAGCCATAGCGAAACCCAACATTCCACAATTATTTAAGTTGGGTTTCGTTCCTCAACCCAACCTACCATAAATTCATACTAAGAAAAAGGTGCATTATGACAAATTCATGAGAATCTAAATCAACAGCAATTACAAACAATAACGTAGGTTGGGTTGAGCCATAGCGAAACCCAACAATGATTTAACAATGATTATAGTTGGGTTTCGTTCCTCAACCCAACCTACCATAAATTCATACTAAGAAAAAGGTGCATTATGACAAGTACATTAAATGGGAATATCACAAAATCTGATGAGATCTTATCACCAGAATTACCAGAAATTACCAATGAAGATTGGTCGGAAATTACCAAAGAATCACTTGATAGTTTACCCCAGGTTTGGACGCGGGGACTATTATATCTTTTAGTCTTAATTGTCTCCATAGTTTTACCTTGGTCTTTGCTATCTAAAGTAGATGAAACTGGTACAGGAAGAGGACGTATTGAACCTAAAGATAAAACCGTGAAATTAGATGCGGCTGTAGGGGGAACAGTTGCGGAAATTCAAGTTAAAGAAGGTGAAACAGTCAAAGCCGGACAAACTCTATTATTATTAGAATCGGCATTAGTCAAATCAGAATTACGTCAAGTTCAAGATAAATTGGAAGGACAATTAAACCGAATTTCTCAGTTAAAATCCTCCAAAAATCAGTTAATTGTCTCCTTAGCAACCCAACAACAACAAAATCAATCTCAACAATTAGAAAAACAAGCACAAATTGATCAAGCGCAACAGAATATTAATACCCTAAAAAATGCCTATCAATTTCAGAAAGAAGAAAGATTATCTCAACTTAATCAAGCGCGACAAACCCTAACTAATAGTCAAACTACTAATCAATTAGCAGAGAGTAGTTTATTAAGTAGTCAGCGAGAAGTAAAACGCTATAGTCAACTCAGACAACAGGGAGTAATTCCAGAAATCAATTTAGTAGACAAGCAAGATATCGCTAAGGAAAAGCAAAAATTGTATGCACAAACCCAATCAGATGTTCAACAAGCTAAGTTACGTTTAGCAGAACAACAAAGTAGTTATGGGCGAAATTTGCGCCAAGCTCATGCCGATATTGAACAGGCTAAATTGCGACTGGGAGAACAGCAAAGAAGCTATCAAACTTTAACCCTTTCTGGTCAGTCAGCGGTGTTAAAAATCGCCGAACAACAGAAAAGTTTAGATACAGATATTAGTTCTCTTAAATCAGATATTTCTCAAACTAAACGCCAAATTGATTCCTTAAAATTTCAGTTGGGACAGCGAGAAATTAAAGCTTCTGTCAATGGTATATTATTTCAATTACCAATTCAAAAACCTGGTTCGGTTGTGCAAGTAGGGACAATGGTCGCTGAAATTGCTCAAGATAATTCACCCTTAATAATTCGAGCGCAAATGGCAACTACAGACAGTGGTTTTTTGCGGTTAGGATTACCAGTAAAGCTCAAATTTGATGCTTATCCGTTTCAGGATTATGGTATTATCTCAGGAGAGTTAATTAAAATTTCTCCTAATACGATAGAGATAGATACAGCTAATGGCAAAGTAGCCGCTTATAACTTAGAAATTTCTCTCAAAAAAAGTTGTATTCCCTCTGCTAATAAATGTATTCCTTTGCGTCCAGGGGATACAGCAACCGCTGAGGTAATTGTCCGTCAGCGACGAATTATTGATTTTCTACTTGACCCGTTTAAAAAATTGCAACAAGGAGGAGTGAAATTGTAGAAAATTTATCGAATTACCTCCCTTAGTCCCCCCTTGTTTCCCTCGTTCCCATACTCTGTATGGGAATGAATTACGGAAGGCTCTGCTTTCATTAATACTAAGTCATGGAGGCAGAGCCTCTAGGTAGCATTCCCAGTCTCCGACTGGGAACGAGAAGGGGGGAAACAATTAATTCAGTCCCCTCCCTTTAGTCTTTCCCCTCGTTCCCATACTCTGTATGGGAATGAATTACGGAAGGCTCTGCCTTCATTAATACTAAGTCATGGAGGCAGAGCCTCTAAGTAGCATTCCCGGTCGGAGACTGGGAACGAGAAAAAATTCATCGAATTGTCCCCTCCCCTTAGCAAGGGGAGGGTTAGGGTGGGGTATAATTTATTTATGTATTTAAGGAGCAAATTATGTCCGAACCTATCACCATTACCCAATCAGATATTTTACAACAAATTAAATTATCCTGTAAAATACCTGAGTTAGTTGAGCAAATTGTCAACCGAAAAGTGATTATAACTGCTGCGGAAGAAGCGGGGATAAAAGTAGAAGTTGAAGAACTACAAAAAGCAGCGGATTTTCTGCGATTAACTAATGATATGACCAGTGCTAATGACACTTGGAAATGGTTAGAAAAAAATAGTTTATCTATAGATGATTTTGAAGATATAGTCTATACTAGTGTGGTTACTGGTAAGTTAAGCAAGCATTTATTTTCTGATCAAATCGAACCTTTCTTCTTTGAAAATCAGCTGAATTATGCTGGTGTGGTCATGTATGAAGTTGTATTTAATGATGAGGATTTAGCAATAGAACTTTTTTATGCAGTCAAAGAAGGAGAAATGAGTTTTTATGATGTAGCTCACCAATATATTCAAGATGTAGAATTACGTCGTCAGGGGGGATATTTAGGAGTATTAAATCGTCGGGATTTAAAGCCAGAAATATCTGCTGCTGTCTTTGGTGCCAAACCCCCACAGGTAATTAAACCGATAATTACTTCTAAAGGGGTACATTTAATTTTTGTTGAGGAGATTATTCAGCCGGAATTGAATGATGAATTGCGTCAGCAAATTGTTAGCGATTTACTATTAAGTTGGATCAAAAAACAGGTTAATCAAACAGAGATTAATGTTGATTTAGAGTGATTTAATCACAAAAATGTTCTCGTTCCCATACTCTGTATGGGAATGAATTACAGAAGGCTCTGCCTTCATTGATACTAAATCACGGAGGCAGAGCCTCTAGGTAGCATTCCCAGTCGGAGACTGGGAACGAGAATTAATGCTATATACTATCAGCAGTAAAAAGAACCTGGACTGCTTGGCAAACACGAGTACTCCACGACTTCTGACCTCCTAATGTATTTATCATGTCTTCCTCGGTCAAATCATTCATAAAGGTTTCAGAATCTTGAAACAATTCAGAACCAGCAGAACGTAGTTCAGAGATTACTATGTTAGCCATTTGAGTTTTTCCTCTATTCAAACTTGTTTTTTCAAGAATCAAATAATCAAATAGTCATATTTGATTTCCTGACTACATCCTATTAAAAATAAAAACATCTGTCTAGAGATTTAGACAAAATAAAAGTGACATAATTGTTTCAGTTTTGTCACTTTTAACAGCTTGATGATAACAGTATTTTACGCACAAATATCCGTAAATTTGCCCTTTTAAGTTGAAAATATCACTAAAAAACGCACAATTACGGACTAAAAATAGCCAAAAAAAGGGACATAATTGCTGCAATTTTGTCCCTTTTGCCTATTAACTTAAATACAAACAAATGCCCGACTTATTTAAGAAGTCAGGCATCTATATTAATCAAGACCTATTAATTGTATTCTCTTAATAACGCACCTTGTCTATAAAGCGATACAGGTTACGAATATCTTGCTCTTGTAAGCCTAAATCCTATAACCTGCGAATTAAACTGAATTTCCAGATTTTGCGTTATTGGGGATATGAGCGCGTCTGCTGGGTTTTTAAATGCGCCATAACCACTGTAGCAAAAGGATTCTTGCTATTTTTTAACTCTTGCTACTGGGAACGAGGAAGTTAATCCAAAACTTTATAAATATCATCAGAATCAGCATTCAAATAAACTCGTTGTAAATCAATTCCCAAAGTAGAAAATTGCTCACAAATAGCTTGCATTCTTCCCTGAATTGAATTATCTCCTTGATACCAAGCTTTTAATAGACCATTGGCCACAATTTGACAACGATTCATACCAAAACTTTCTTTTTCAGCAAACTTTTTATCTGGTTCTTCAGCTAACCCTAACCCTGGTGCAAGCTGCATTGTAAATAGAGGAATTTCTGATTGAAAATGTACTTTATTTTCTTGATAAACAACCGGCAAAACTTGCATAACTGCTTGATAATCCCTTTTATCAAAATACAAAACTCCTGAATCATGCCGTCCATAATCTTGAGGATTATACAAAACTTTGAAACTAAAAGGAATTGCACAATTATTCAATTCCTGTGTTAAATTTCCCATCACTGCTACCGCACCTTCAGGAGTTAAATTAAAATAAATTCGTACAGTTATAGGTTGAGATTCACTATCATCAATACGACCAAATCCCTGATTAGCAACAGCCATGTAAAAACCATTTTGGACTCGATTTTTAGGTAAAAGAATGGCGACAAGATCACCTGCTACAGTCTCTTTCTCAAAATTTTGTAGATGTTTATCTCGCTGAATATGTAACCTTAAACCGCCCTTGGTTACTGCTAGACTACCATCAATTTCTTCTTTAATTACAGCCCAACCAGAATCAAAATACCCTTCTCCACAGTTACTTTTGTGCAATTGTTCATAAAATCCCAAATCTACCCCTAAAACAGTATTATTTTCTAAGTCTAGAGGTAAGTTATTTTCTTCTCCATCTAATGCTAATGCAGTTTGCATTGAACCGTTATAATAAATGCCATAAAGAAAACTTCGCAGTTGTAAACTCACATATTTCTGCTGCATTTGCGTGGGCATTTTTTGGAAACGTTCAATTACTTCACTTGGTAATTCCAAGGGTTTATAATCGGGATGACAGATGGAAAAATCCGGTTTAATTTCAACTTTCTCAACAATATCTTCGAGGACTTCTAATAATTGTCCAGTGGTGGTATTTTCTAGTAATTGCATGATGTTTATGAGGAACAGAACGACTTAAACAGCGGAACTATGAAAACGATTTAATTCAACAGCAGCAGCCCCAAAAATAGTTGGTATTGATTGTACAGGACGATTTAATAAAGTTTTAGCAACTTGAAGCATGGCAATTCCCATATTACTAAAAGATTTTTGATATTGAATCATGGCTTGAATCTGTTGAATTAAAGTAAATCCTGTAAACTGTACCACTCGCTGCAAAAAATCAGGACGGTGTTCTAAAATTGCGGGAAAAGTGTTTAAATAAGCTAAAATTAATGATCCAATTGAAGGCTGAAGGAGTTCTAAAGGTGTCATTGCTAACCGGAGAGATTCTTCAATATTCAAGGAATTACTAATAACTAAACTACTCAACCAGATTTGGATATAACTACCAATAATTGTTCCCAAATCAAAAGTTGGATCTCCCCAACCAGAACGTTCCCAATCAATTAACCGGATCATATTACTAGCATTTTGCCAGTCTTTTTGCAGGAGAATATTATTCAGTTTCAAATCATTATGAGTCAGACAAGAGGGAATTACAGCATTACCCAATTCAGCTATAGCTTGTCCTAAGCTATCATAACGTTGATAAAGAGCAAAAAACTTTAATCCATCATCGGGAACTAAACCAAAAATTTCTGGTTCAACCCGTTCCAAGCCTTTAATTAGGTGTGATATTTGGTTGAAATTTGCAGAGTTTTGAGTAAAAAAATTCTGATATTCTTGATGTTGAAAAGTATCACGATGGATAGTTCCTAAAATAGTGCCAATTTCTTGAGTAATTTCTGGCGGAAAGCCCTTTTCTTTGGTATAGAAATCCATTAAATCTCGATAATCATCTAAATATTTGAAGATAATAATGGAATTTTCTACATCAAAATTCAGCACTTCTGGTAGAAATTGGCGGTAGTTATTAAAGCTCGGAAATTTTTGTAAAAACTCTTGAATTTTCCACTCAATTACAAACTCACCCGCTGCTTTTCCTTCCTGATTCAATCGTTCTTGTTTAACAAGTAGCTTGCTTTGATTTGCAAATGTTAGTAATAAGTTAAAATTCTTAGCTATCAATGGTTCTATTTTGCTGAGAGGTTGTTCGGAATGAGTGAATAACCCTTTTTCAACTAAATAATCAAAAACATTCTGGGAATTTAGGATAAATGTCATAGGCTTTAGCCGTACTAATACATTGTATTTGAAACTAAAATATATTTTTACATATTTTAGTTACTCAAGCAACTACTACCAAATTTTTAGTATTTTTCTCTTTTTCTGCGGTACTGTGTGTTCGTATTTAGATTAATAAAAATATAAGAATGTAGAATTACGTCCCAAAGGGGATATTTAGGAGTATTTAATTTTTGTTGAGGAGATTAGATTATTCAACCGGAATTGGATGATAAATTACGACAGCAAATTGTTAGCTATTTACTATTAAGTTGGATCAAAAAACAAGTTAATCAAACAGGAATTAATGTTAATTGGCAGTGATTTAATCACAAAAATGTAGGGTGGGTTAGCGAAAGCGTAACCCACCATTTAATAGTATTGGTTTGATGCTCCTGGTGCGTTAAGGACTTGTCCTAACGCACCCTACAGTTTCGTTATTATCATACCAACAATCACTCCTGCACAAAACCAAGTTGAACCCCCTTTTGTCATATGAAGCTCATTATCAGTCAAATCAGTGAGATAGCTTTCAGAATCCATAAACAAATCAGAACCAGCAGGACGTAGTTCAGATATTACAATATTAGCCATTTTCGTATTCTCCTTGGTTTTAAAAAGTCTAGAAAACCGGAAACGTTGTACTTTTTCATTTCCTGACTACATCCTATTAAAAATAAAAACATCTGTCTAGAGATTTAGAGAAAATAAAAGTGACATAATTGTTTCAGTTTTGTCACTTTCAATAGCTTGATGATAACAGCATTTTCCGCACAAATATCCGTAAAATTGCCCTTTTAGGTTGAAAATATCACCAAAAAACAGACAACTACGGACTAAAAATAGCCAAAAAAAGGGACATAATTGCTGCAATTTTGTCACTTTTGCCTATCAACTTAAATACAAACAAATGCCCGACTTATTTAAGAAGTCAGGCATCTATTTTAATCGAGACTTATTTTATGTACTTTATTGCTAATCTACCTTACATATATTTGAAGATTTCAACAAGAGGATTAATTTAATTGCAACCAATTAAGTAAATCCGCCATACTGCTAAAATCTAGTAAAGCCTCGCTTAAATTTTCTAACTGATTAACAGAAAGAGATTGAATCCGCTGTGTTGTTTCCGGTGATAATTCACCCAATCGCCTTTTAAGCAGTTTTAAAATAACCAACCGTTCTCCTTCTTGTCTACCTTCCTGTCTACCTTCTTGTCTACCTTCCTGTCTACCTTCCTGTCTACCTTCTTCTATTCCCCGCTCGTAACCTATGCGCTCACCAGTGGTAATATATCTCATAGTTCGCTCCTGCTCGAATTTTTTATACTCCGACCACAATTGATTTTCCAATGGTTTTGGTAAAATCATCACCCAGTCTATAAAGCGATACAGGTTACGAATATCTTGCTCTTGTAAGCCTAAATCGTATAACCTGCGAATTAAACTGAATTTCCAGATTTTGCGTTTTTGGGGATATGAGCGCGTTTGCTGGGTTTTCAAATGCGCCATAACCACTGTAGCAAAAGGATTCTTACTATTTTCTAACTCTTGCCACCGTTGTTCATAATCTAACAGTTTAATGCTACCAAATTCAAAATTTAACTTTGTCTGGGGATAATTGTAACCGTAATTACTCGGTCGCCATTCACGGTTTGTGTCACATAAAATCGCCAAACTGGTTGCGGGTTGACCAAAACTGTCAAAAATGCGATAATTGTAAGTAAACATCCGTTGACTGAAATTATCTTCTTTTTTTCCCTGAATTTCTACATGGACTAATAACCACAATTGTTCACCCTGAATTTGCCAAACTTTGACTAATTGATCAGCATATCTCTTTCCTTGTTCGGCTTCACGGGTAATTTGTTGAAATTCTTTATCCAGAAATTCATAAGGACGTTCCCAGTCAATTAGTGCCTCGGTTTCGGGAAAAAAGAATTGCATTGCTTGGGGAAAATATGCGGTGAGAATTTCTTTCCATGGACTATCAAAATCAGCCCGTTTATTAATAATATTGGTCATGAATTAATGGCAGATGATTATTTATCTTACCTCAAATTATTAGTTACTGAATAAAAGTTATATAATCTGATGGAAACTCCAGCAATTTTTCACTCCTATTGCTTTTTTTAGCCAGTCCTAACTATCATTCTCTAGGACTTGGAGAATTTTCAGATAAAACTCTTCCACCCTTTTTGCTGCTACTTCACCACTAGCAGCATAGTGATTTAGACCAGGAGAACCATTGACTTCGATGAGCGTATAATCTACCATCGGCATAGTTATATCATGGGTGAGTATATCTACCCCTGTTAATCTTAATCCCATATCTTTAGTAATGTTAATTGCTAATTTTTGAAAATCAGGATGAATCCTTTCAGAAAAATCTACCGCTTCACCTCCACTCGATAAATTAGCACTATCCAAAAGATAGATAATATTATTATGAGGAATCACACTATTCCAATCAATATTTTGCGTTTTTAATTTTTGGGAAATGCGGAAATCATCAAATTTAATCACATTTTTTCTCCCCATGTTCAAAAATTTTGCCTGTTTTTTTTGAAGTAACTCTAAAACATTAGATATACCATCACCAACAACAAATAAGGGAATTCTTTGATAAGCGGTAATCACCTCATCATCCAAAACAACAATTCTATAGTCATTACCACTATAAAACTTTTCTACAATCAATCCTGATTTAATTTCAAAGATTTTATGAGCTACATCATAATATTCTGCCTGATTATATACCTTAGTCACCAAAATCCCTTGACTAAGATTCAGAGGTTTAACAATTACTGGAAATCCGATTGATTGTGCATAATTAAATCCATCATCAATATTTCTAGGATGAGCTATTTTCGCACATAACTGATCAGTAAAAAATGTCTTACCCTCCGTTACTCGATATCCAAGCTGCTTGAGGAAAAAATTACTATAGGCTTTATCTTTGACCAACTCGGCTGAAGCAAGACCGTTAATATTCAATTTGGCATAACTAAAAACTGATCTTTTCCCGTTTTTAAAAGTAATATGCCCAACTAATTTATATTCTGGTTCAAGTAAAACTACAGCCCCTATTTGTAATGCTACTTTTTGGATGATTGATGTGATTGACATTTTTATTTTGCAAGATGATCTCAAATAATTGAAGCTTGGTATGGTTTATACCAATATTTCTTGTTTCTATTTAAGTTTAAATACTGAATTAATACAGTATATATTAGTCTGAATTAAATAAAACCAAAGATTGTCAGAAAATAAGTTGTTGCACCAAGTATTGACAATTTTTAAAATATGTAATAACAAGGTGGCATCATCAATAAAAGACGCTAGTAAATCTTTGGTTAAGAGACATACTAACGCCCTTCACTCAAGTTCTTATGCATAAAATAATCATGCCACAAAATACGGATTACAAAAATAGCACTTCAGAAGATCTCACAATTCCTGCGGCAAGAGAAGATAACGCCTACAAAAAAAGGCTGAATGGTTGGGCTGTAGCCCGTATCGTTAGCGAACGGGAAAAAGTTATTGTTTCCCGGTTTCGCAGTCGTTCTGATGCCGAAGGCTATATTCAACACATCCGTCAAATGATTCCCAACACTGTTTTTGAGCTTTTCTTTGATTGTCAACGGGAAGAAGTTGTCGTGTAAATTTACGGAATGGCTGACTGGTGCAAGGGAAAAATTATCTTCCTCAACCTCCCCAACCTCCCCAACCTCCCCTACTTCCCCAACCTCCCCAACCTCCCCTACTTCCCCTACCACCCCTACCACCCCTACCACCCCTACCACCCCTACCACCCCTACTTCCCCAACCTCCCCAACCTCCCCAACCTCCCCAACCTCCCCTACTTCCCCTACTTCCCCTGCTTATCCGAACAGCATTGAGTCAGCAGCCCATTGTGCTTGAGTAAAGCCTTGGTACTGGGTTCTCGTCCCCGGAAGGTTTTAAAGACATCCATGGGATGCTGACTGCCACCTAGTGCTAAAACCGTATCTCGGTAACGTCTGCCAATGGCGTTGATTGCGGCTTCATCTTCTAAGCCCGCTTCTTTAGCTTTAGCAAAGGCTCTATATTTGCCTCTAAGTCAGTTAATTGCTTTTCAAGTTCTCCTAATAGATAACTAAAAGCTGGTTCGACTTGCTCCGATTTAATAGCCGCAAATGCGGGTAAACCACAGCTTTGAAGTAGGGGATTCTGATAAATAGTAGCAGTTGCACGCATGGTAATGAGTTAATAGCCGATGAATTAATTGGGAACAACGATTGATTTTTCTTTATATAACTAATAATTTAGCGTTACGACAAAATTTCGCATTGCTAGAATGGCAATCTTACTAAACAGAATACAGAAGTTAGGAGATTATGAGCAATTAAGTACAGTTTTATACAATAAATAATTGAATCTACCTCAATTCTTATGCCAGTTATACAAAAAAGTTCAATTTGATAGCGTAGCGTAGTGTGGCGTAAACCATCCTCCTGCAACTTTTAACAACTGAATTCCTTTTTGATAACTGAGATACATCATCCAGGAGCTAAAAGCAGAATTGTAGCAATTATTTTCAAAATAATGACTTTTATTTTGTCGAGTTTTGTGGTGATAATTCACCATAATCAATTTTGAATACTTAATAAAGTTATGAAATTTTGACTTTCTGTTTTGCTGACACTGCGTTAAGCAACCATTAAAAATCCATGAAAAGCTTATACCATCTGCTTTTTAATTTTTAATTGTTAATTTTTAATTCCGCCCTGCGGTACTAGTGTTGTTAAGTTCTGCTCATGTATTAGCAGAACTTAAAACTAAAACAATTGAGTACAAGCAAGGAAGTACAGTATTAGAAGGATGTCTTGCTTATGATGATGCTATTGAAATTAAGCGTACCTTTACTAAGTAATATTTTGTGGGTTTGAACACTGATTATATCTGTAAGGGCTGGTAATTGGTAAAATTATCATCTGTTACCTGTTCCCTGTTTTCTCAAAATTATGTCTCATCTTCCCCCACTAAATACAGAAACAATTTGGGCAATCATTAATGATAAAATTGATGATGATACTGTAAAAAAATTATTATGGTATCACCTGGGTTATCGCTATAATCCCATTACAGACACATGGACTAATAGTGAAGTAGCACCAACCTGGAGAGATGAATATCCACAACCACCGGATTTTATTGATTCTCGTCCAGCAATTATGAAATTGACTCGTTCTATTCCTCCAGAAAATAAACAGGCTCTCAAAGAAAAACTCGGTTTTAAAGGTTACAAAATTGGTGAATTTGGTCCGCGACAAACTCGCAGAGCCACATCAGCAAATTGGTTATTAAGTTATATGTTAATAACCACTGGTAAAATTGAGTAAAGTTACTATATTTAGTAATTTTCCAAAAATATCCCCTGCTTCTCTAAGGTTGGGGATAGGAGCTTTTTATCTAAATTTCTGGATTAAATTATTGTTTTATGTCCAAATGTTATGGAAATAACACGGACTTATCTTGTATTTTTCTGAAAAACTGTGTATATTAATATATTCAACCCTTGCATAGAGTAATCTGATCTAAATTTGTGCAACTTGTTTTTTTAACAAACTACTTTAGGCTTAAAGAGAACAAGAAACGTTTTCACAGATATTTGAGAATTACTACCGTATAACACAAATCCAGAGATTTCTGCTATGATCCACAAATTAATTAACACTAACATTAAGAGTTCTCATGTTTTACCAACTCCTAATGAAGTGAAGGCAAAATTACCTGTAACGAAAACTGCTGAAAATACAATTTTAAAATTCAGACAAGAAATAGAACATATTCTAGATTTTCAAGACCGACGTAAATTCATTGTCGTCGGTCCTTGTTCAATTCATGATCCAAAAGCAGCCATAGAATATGGAGAAAACTTGCTAGGTTTAGCCGAAAAAGTTCAGGATAAACTGCTGCTAATTATGCGGGTTTATTTTGAAAAACCCCGAACTACAGTAGGCTGGAAAGGATTAATTAATGATCCAAAAATGGATGATTCTTTTCATGTAGAAGAAGGAATTTCAATTGCCAGGAACTTACTATTAAAGTTGACAGAGTTAGGATTACCAACTGCCACAGAAGCACTTGATCCCATCATCCCTCAATATATCAGTGAATTGGTATCTTGGTCAGCAATTGGCGCAAGAACCACCGAATCACAAACACACCGAGAAATGGCCAGTGGTTTATCTATGCCGGTGGGGTTTAAAAATGGTACAGACGGGAATATTCAAGTTGCCGTAAATGCGCTTAAATCAGCGAACACACCCCATCATTTCCTGGGTATCAATCAAAAAGGACAAGTGAGTGTATTTCAAACTAAAGGAAATGCTCATGGCCATGTAATCTTGCGTGGAGGAACTCAGCCTAATTTTGATGCAGAGAACATTAAACTAGTAGAAGAACAATTAAAAGCAGCCAACTTATCACCAAGAATAGTTGTTGATTGTAGTCATGGTAATACTAACAAAGATTATAGATTACAATCCATAGTCTTTGAAAATATTATTCAGCAAATAATAGATGGCAATAATTCCATCGTCGGCATGATGCTAGAATCTAACTTGTACGAAGGTAGCCAACCGATAACCGGAAAACGAGAAGACTTGCAATATGGTGTTTCCGTAACAGATAAATGTATCAATTGGCAAGAAACAGAAAGAATTATTTTAGCTGCTCACGCTAAATTGGCGTAAGCGGAGTGTCTAGTGGCTGTTTGGCACAGCCTTTACGAGTAAAAATCTCTTAAGAATCTCAGCGGCTAAAGCCGCTGAGAGTGTCAAGTATTTACACCATAAATAGATATACCTCTTCCTTTGCGTCTTTGCTCCTTTGCGTCTCTGCGCGAAACAAAAACAAAATGTAGTTGCGCTTTAATTCTAAGTGCAGCTACATGACAAACACAAATGGGATTGGTGCGGATCGAACGCACGGCCTAGCGCTTAGGAGGCGCTCGCTCTATCCAACTGAGCTACAACCCCAAGAATGAACCAAATATTATCATAGCAGTATTTTTAGTGAGAATGCCAGTAATTATCCCAATCATCACCACCAACTTCTAAACCGCATAGATTACTACTCGCATTGAGGATAACTTGAGATTTGCTGCCATTAAGTTCTCGCAATTCTAAATTTAGCTCCCCTTGCATAGTATCCCGACAACAAAAATCTAAACCATTGCTTGTCGGTGCGCGGAGAGATGTACCTAGTAACTGGGTAGTTCCTGTCAGTTCAACTTCATAATTTAGGTTTTTAGCTTGCATTTGCCATCTACCCCAGGGCTGAATTTGCCATTTTACTTCTGAATTCCAGGGAACGAACTCATAAAATTTGCCTTGGTGGTGGATACCAATCATCGCCACTGATTCCATCCACCATAATACACCACGTTTACCGCCACCGGCTGTTAAAGCTAAATCGGGTTGATTAATAAAAGAATTGCAATTTAGCCAAAACCATTTTTGGGGAAAAGCACCACCCCAATTTTTTTCTGCGTATGCTGGAGCATTTGTAAATTCATAAATTTTACCATGCCAATCAATCCAACCACTGGCTAAACCGTGAGCCATTAAAATTTGCCAGCCGGGTTCAAATATCTGGGAAAATGATAGCCAACCAGCGGTTGATTGCTGAAGACTATTTTGATTTCCCCATGCGTATACGGGTTTAATTTCGTATTCCCATCGGCAATAATTACCAGTGGCAGGATCTGTAATTATGCCTTGATTTAAGGTAGCTGTGGCTTGATAACCTTCTTGAATATGGTGTGTAAATTCACTGGGGATAAGATACAGGGGGGAAACTTGTAAGTTAGTTTTTCCCCAATGTCCTAATCCTAAAACATCCCGACTCGCCCAAAATTTATTCACATCGGGAAAGGTGCGACAAAGATATTCATCATTTATGCCCAGTATTTGGGCTGCACCGCCGCTGTAGGGCTGATTACCGCTGGGATCTTCGATAGAGTACATGAAGGCGATAGTTTGCTTAATTTCGGGCAGTGTGACGCGGTAATACCAGCCTTCAAAGAAACGACGATGGCTACAGTCCCAATGATAGCCGCTATGGGGAGTTTGAGTGAAATCGAGGAGGTTTTTAGGAATACTCGGCATAAGGTGTCTTTTTTGCTTACTTTTCAGTATGGGCAATGCGGAGATTTGGGATTAAATTGATTCAGGATGCGATCGCCATATCAAAGCAATCACTAACTTTAATCTTATGTGTCCCATTAACTCAGCCTTGCTGTATCGTCTTTGTACCGCTTAATCTAAACTTCAGCAGTGAGAAACTTTACAATTTAGTATCTGCTGTGATTAAATATTTAGTGTTGGGTAGATTCATTTAAAATTCATCCACTAACTGTCGCAAAATCCCGCAGTCTATTTAAATTGTATCCATCGGAGAAGAATTGTGAAAGTATCGGGCTGGATATTTTACAAAGCGACAGCGCAACACAACGCTCATGTTAACTTTGATGCTGATTGCTCCGCAACGCAAAAGTGAACAACCTAACCTACAAATCAAGGCTTCTTCCAATTTTGACAAGGTATTGATGAATTAAAGCTTTTTTCAATTTGGCGAAGCTATTGTTTGCAGATTCGTGTTTTTACAAGCGAATTCAAAAAAATACTTATGTTAGATATAGGATTTGAGACTATTAGAGGCAACATTCAGTTAGTAAAACTCCCACGATCTATATCTCTATTCCTGATGGTGGGGGATGTCCTTGGCCTATTTGTCTGCTTGGGACTTACTTCTTACTGGACGTTAAATAATCCATTGACAGGATTTGACCAATTTGTCTGCGGATTTATCTTACTGGTTTTAACAGGAATGTATTTGTTAGATACATACCATCCAGAGAAAGAAATTACAGGTTTACAAGCTCCAAATCGCATTCTCGTCAATAGTGGAATAATTACCCTCATCACTTCATTGGTGATTTATCTATCGGAGAGTTGGGAACAGCATTCAGGAGGGATGAGGGGTATATTGCTAGTTAATCTGGGAATATTTACAATCTGGGCAATCATATTAAGACTATTGGCATTCAATTGGTGGCGATCAAAGTCCCAGCAGGGTCGTTGGTTAATGCTAGGATCTGGCAATCATGTGATAAAGTTTGCCCAAATGTTCTTAACACGGAATCCATTGGGAAGATTAGTTATCCTGACTGAAAATGGCCAACAACTGCCTGAATTAGCAGAAATAGAACCCCAAATAAGTCATGAAGGCTGCCTCAGCGACCTATCTGATTGGAGTCAGCAACCCTTATTAGGGGTGGTAGTAGGGACAAAAATCAGTCTCTCTGATGTACAAGTGCAAAGTTTAATGCAACTACGACTAAAAGGCATCCCTGTTTACCAGTTGCCCGATATTTGGGAAACTTTATGCTACAAACTTCCCTCCTCTCTACTTGAAGATGAGTGGTTTGCCTTTAGTAGTGGCTTTAACCTGGTATTTTGTGGTTTTAGTCTCAAAATCAAGCGGTTTACAGATATAATGCTGACTGGAATATTATCTGTGCTGGTACTGCCACTCATGGTCATTGTTGGTTTAATCATTAAGTTAGATAGTCCAGGTCCAATTTTCTATAGCCAATTACGAACAGGATTATACGGTAAACCATTTCGGGTTTACAAGTTCCGTTCCATGTTTCGGGATGCTGAAAAGAAGGGCGCACAATGGGCAACTCAACGAGATCCACGCATTACCAGGGTGGGATATTGGCTACGAGTTTTGCGAATTGACGAACTACCTCAGATTTGGAATGTGTTATCTGGAGAAATGAGCCTGATTGGCCCTCGTCCAGAGAGGCCAGAGTTTGATGTCAAGCTCAAAGAAGCAATTCCTTATTATGAAATGCGCTATTTAGTCAAACCAGGAATCACAGGTTGGGCGCAGGTGCTTTATCCATACGGAGCTTCCCTGGAAGATGCCTATGAAAAGCTGGCTTACGACCTTTACTATATCAAAAACTATTCTTTATGGTTGGATATAGTGATAGTCTTGAAAACCATCAGAGTTGTTTTATTGGGTAAAGGCAGATGAATCAAAAAGTCTTGGTGACAGGAGGTGCAGGCTATATTGGTTCCCACGTCGTGCGTCAACTAGGCGAGGCTGGTTATAATACAGTCGTATATGACAATTGCTCTACGGGTGTACCCCAATCCGTACTCCATGGTGAGCTAATTATTGGCGATTTAGGAGACATAGACCGCCTTTACCAAGTCTTTGGCAAACATCAATTTAGTGCAGTGCTGCACTTTGCAGCTAGTCTAGTTGTACCAGAATCCGTTGCCTATCCCCTCGATTACTACGCAAATAATACACGGAATACTCTGAATTTGCTCCGGTGCTGTAGTGTCATGGGTGTTAACCAATTGATATTTTCTAGTACAGCCGCAGTTTACGGCGAACCCCAAGAAAATCCAGTCACCGAGTCTACTCCTACCCTACCAATTAATCCCTACGGACGCTCCAAACTGATAAGCGAATTCATGATTCAAGACTATGGATTAGCTTCTCGTCTGCGGTATGTAATTCTCCGCTATTTCAACGTCGCCGGAGCCGACCCCGGTGGCAGAATCGGACAAAACTCAAGCAATGCAACTCATTTGATTGCCAATGCCTGTAATGCCGCCCTGAAACGCCAATCAGAATTCAAGATCTTTGGCACTGATTTTCCCACCCCAGATGGTACAGGAATTCGAGATTATATCCATGTTGAAGACTTAGCCGCAGCCCATGTTGATGCATTACGCTATCTGGAACGAGATGGAGAAAGTCAAGTTCTCAACTGTGGTTATGGCAAAGGTTATAGTGTCCGGCAAGTTGTGGAACGGGTCAAAGCTATTTCTGGTGTGGATTTTCCCGTAATTGAAGTAGCGCGTCGTCCCGGAGATCCAGCCTGTGTGACTGCTGATGCAGAGAAAATTAAGCAGGTATTGAACTGGCAACCCAAGTATAATAACCTAGACAATATCATCTACAGCTTTCTATCGTGGGAAAAAGGTAAGATATGAACTTCTTTGATTAAATTTCATAGCCTGTAATTTTGCAAACTCTTCAATTTATCGAATAGTGTGTAAAAAGGATTATTTACTACTTTGTCCATTTTCTGTTTTGTTGGGTTTCGCTGTCGCTTAACCCAACCTACAAATCAAGACTTTTTGCGATTTGGACAAGGTATTGCCGGAAATGACTTAATTTTGTGCAAATACATGATCTACAATTTCTACAACACTTAAGTTCTATACTTAGTATATTTTCTTAAATTAATTTATGTCTATTAACCAAGAAGACCAAGATTCCTCTCTTGATATCCAACAATACTGGCTAACATTCAAAAGACATTGGCTGGTGACATCAATTGTCTTTGCCTCTGTCTTAGGAGTCACAGCCTTACTCACTTACTCAGCAAAACCAGTTTACGAGTCGGAAGGCAAGCTGGTTTTCACCAAAAGAAGTGGGGCTTCCTCACTCGCAGATATCTCCCAATCCATGGGAGAACTGGGCGGATTGACAAACCTCAGTAACCCAGTAGATACCGAATCTGAGATCATCCGCTCCTACCCCATTGTTATAAAAACTATTACCACACTGAATTTGACGAATGATCAAGGCAAACAGATTTCTTTGGAGAACTTTCTCACAAAACTGAAGTTGAAGACTATCCGAGGAACGGATGTGATCCAGCTTTCTTACAGGAGTACTAATCCGCAAGAAGCAGCAGATGTGGTGAATTCTTTAATGAAATATTATCTGGAGAGTAATATTCGCACTAACCGCACCGAGGCTAGATCCGCGCGAGAATTTTTAGACAAGCAATTACCAGAGGTCGAGAAAAGAGTTACGAAAGCAGAAATGACCTTGCGTCGCTTTAAAGAAAACAACCGGGTGGTAGCTCTGGATGTAGAAGCCAGAACTGGTTTGGAATCTCTTGGAAAACTAGATGAGGCAATTACCCGCAGCCAAGGCGAATTAGCGGCAGCTTACACTCGCTCTGTGGCTTTGCAGGATAAAATGAAGGCAACTACACAAGAGGCGGTTGATCTCAGTGCATTAAGTCAATCTCCTGGCGTACAGCAGGTACTCACAGAATACCAGAAAACACAATATGACCTAGCAAAAGCCCGAACACTTTATACTAGTGATAATCCAAAAGTTGTGAATTTGGTAATGCAAGAGGCATCTCTTAAAGACTTACTAGAAAAGCGAGTTGCCCAAACCATTGGTAGTTCCAAGTCTCTCCCCCAACAGAACTTGCAGGTAGGAGAACTCAAACAGGCATTAACTCAAGATTTAGTCAAATCAGAGGTGGAAAGGTTAGCCTTAACAAACCAAATCGGAGAATTGCGAAAGGTATTTATAATTAATAGGCGACGTTTGGATAGCTTACCTCGACTGGAACAACAACAGCTACAGCTACAGCGACAGTTATCCGTGGCACAAATCACCTATCAAGAATTTCTGAAGCAATTTCAGTTAGTTCAGGTGCTAGAGAATCAGAATGTAGGTAATTCGCGGATTATCTCTGAGGCTTTAGTTCCTGAACGTCCCGTTTCTCCCAAGATTCCCCTTAACTTAGCACTAGGCGGATTTTTGGGAATCCTCTTAGGTGTGGGAACAGCGCTGCTGTTGGAATCTATGAATCAATCTCTCAAAAATGTTGAAGAAGCGAATCGGCTGTTGGGCTTTCCTTTGCTGGGGATGATTCCCCTATATGGTGGGAAAAATCCGAAAAATCAGGAAGAAAGTCGGGGAGAGTTACCCTTACTTGATAACATCTATTCACCAGTCAGTACATCCTTTGAAATGCTCCAGACTAACCTGGGATTTACCCTTTCTGACAAGCAATTGCGGGTAATTTTGGTAACTAGTTCAACATCTGGAGAGGGTAAATCTTTTATGGCAGCAAATCTGTCTCTAGCAGCGGCTCATGTAGGACGACGCGTGTTGTTAGTAGATGCTGATATGCGTCGTCCTCGTCAGCACCGCATTTGGGAAACACCCAATTTGTTGGGATTGAGCAATATTTTAGCCGGTCAGGCGCAGTTAAAAAATACTGTCCAGGAAGTATCCCCTCTGGTGGATCTGTTACCAGTCGGAAAAATTCCGCCTAATCCGGTGACACTTTTAGATTCCCAGCGCATGGCTGATTTGGTTGAAGAGGCAAGCAATAATTATGATTTTGTAATAATTGACACGCCCCCCTTGACGGCTGTTACTGACCCTCTAATTGTTGCCAAGTATGTGGATGGGTTATTGCTGGTTGTCCGTCCTGGGAAGGTGGAGTATTCAGCGGTGAAGTCATCGAAATCATTACTTAATCATGGGAAAGTGCCTATTTTGGGAATGGTAGTGAATGGTGTTAGTGAGGAAAGTAGTTATGGTGGGTATTATTATCAGAGAGGTTATTACGGTGAGAAAGTAGATAGTAAGAAGAAGTCTTCTCAGGCCAATCTGCGGTAAGACTTGACTTTATTTCCTGCTCATGTAATATTAAACTACTAAAATGTAGAGTTTTTTGGTTGGTGCAAATACAGTTTACACCCCTAAGAAATTAACTAAAATTATTCGTTTTTTAGGAGTTGAGCTTTGATGGTCTTTTGATCTCAGTTCCTCCCTCGCCACCTACTCGTAACTGGGAAGGCTGAAGTAGGGGAAAGCTATGTCTAAATTATGGTATAATTATCAAAACGATGTCGACTAAGGGCTACAATAATCATCCTTTATGACCATCAGCGCCATAAAATATCTCACATTGCAGGAGTTTATGATGCTACCGGAAACAAAGCCAGCATCAGAGTTCTTGGGTAGGGAAATTATTCAAAAACCTATGCCGAAAGGAAGACACAGTTGTTTACAGTACGAATTATGTAATGGAATTAATCAGGTTACAAAAAAGGCGAAGTTAGCTTATGCTTTCCCTGAACTTAGGTGTAGCTTTGGTAATCGCTCAATCGTTCCTGATGTAGCAGTTTTTACATGGGAACATATTCCTTTCCTTAGCAGTGGAGAAGTCCCAGATAGATTTGAACTAGCTCCCGATTGGGTAATTGAGATTCTTTCTCCTGAACAGAAATCAAATAAAGTGATTGGCAATATCTTGCATTGTGTGGAGCATGGGTGTAAATTAGGATGGTTTATTGATCCTGATGATTTAAGTATTCTAGTATTTTTATGCGATCGCCAACCAATACTAATGGAAAAAACCGATATTCTGCCTGTATTGGCAGGAATAGAGTTAAAATTAACTGTTGATGATGTATTTGGCTGGTTGAGAATGGCTTAACTAAGCAATACCTCAGACAAGATAAGAGTCTTACTAACTCAGTGATAGTTTTCAGATATGCCAAGAAATATGCCCAAATTGAGAATTGCTGATGCTGCGTAGATTAGATATCAAAAAGAAGTTGTCACTTCTCAAATCTAGTGATAGACTCCGGGGTATTATTGCCAATACAGGGTGGCTTTTTGCAGACCGTATCCTTCGCATGGGTGTGGGATTATTTGTAGGAGTTTGGGTCGCTCGATATTTAGGAGTAGAACAGTTTGGAGTTTTTAACTACGCGACTGCTTTTGTAGCCCTATTCAGTACCCTTTCCACTCTCGGTTTAGATGCCATAGTAGTCCGCTCTATTGTGCGTGAACCTGAAAAGAGGTTGCAAATTTTAGGGACAACATTCTGGCTCAAATTGATTGGTGGGATTGCAGCTTTAGTATTAGCAGTTAGCTCTATTATTTTGCTGCGTCATGATGACCAGTTGACTATTTCCCTAGTAGCGATTTTGGCATCTGTAGGGATTTTTCAAACTTTTGACACTATTGACATTTGGTTTCAGTCTCAGGTACAGTCTAAGTATACTGTAATTGCTAAAAACACAGCTTTTGTCATTACTGCCTTAATTAAAGTCATTTTAATCAGTATCCATGCTCCATTAATTGCTTTTGCTTGGACAGCATTAGGAGAGGTAGGCTTAGGTGCGATCGGTTTGATCATATCCTACAGAGTTAGGGGTTATTCACCTTGGTTGTGGCCTTGGAGTCTGCCATTAGCTAAGACGCTTCTCAAGGAAAGTTGGCCTTTGATCTTGTCTGGTGTAACTATCATGATTTACATGAGAATTGACCAGATCATGCTGGGTCAAATGGTTGGTGACAAAGCTGTTGGTCTTTATTCAGCAGCAACTCGGATTTCTGAGGTTTGGTATTTCATTCCTGTGGCGATCGCATCTTCGGTATCTCCTGCAATTTATGCGGCTAAAGAGGTAAGTGAAGCTCTGTATTACCAACGAATAAAACAGTTGATCAGAATGCTAGTGTTGATTTCTCTTGTAATTTCTGTGCCGATGTCTTTGATGTCTGGTAAACTAATTACAATACTTTTTGGTAATGGTTACGCCGAAGCTGGAAAGATATTAGCAATTCATATTTGGGCTTCTTTATTTGTATTTATGGGGGTAGCCACATCACCTTGGTTTATAGCGGAAGGTTTAACTGAGTTTTCATTTCATCGAACTCTGATTGGGGCAGTTGTAAACGTTGTGCTAAACTTCCTTTTAATTCCCAGTTATGGTGGTATTGGTGCTGCGATCGCTACTGTTATAGCTTATGCCATAGCTGCATTTTTGGCTAACGGACTGAATTTAAAGACTCGTAAAATATTTATAATTCAATTAAAATCACTTCTATTATTTTAAGTTTTTGATAGACTTTTTAATAAAAAATATGGTTGAGATGAATAATTATAAAAAATATGTCAGTATTTAAGGTGATCTTGTTCATCAGTTCTACCATAGATAAAATAAACTCACTATTTGATTAAATGTACAGGTTCTAAACATGAAATATCAGCTAAGTAAGATAAAAAGTCAACTAAGTGAATTACGCAGAAAAATTTATGAGTATTTTGGAAATCCTAAATATTCTAGACCTGGATTGAATGGTTTGGATCTGAAGTTGGAAAAGTATCTAAATTTCAAAAATGGTTTTTTTATTGAAGTCGGTGCTAATAATGGATATACACAAAGCAATACCTACTACTTAGAAAAATTCTTAGAATGGCGGGGAATTATGATAGAAGGAATTCCTAGTTTATATGAACAATGCAAGCGTACGAGAAACAAGTCATCAGTTTATAATTGTGCTTTAGTTTCTAAGGACTTTTGTGATAGTTTTGTGGAAATGCACTATGCAAACTTAATGTCGGTAGTAGAAAATTCTCTTAAAGATCAGGAAAAACAAATCCAACATATTCAATCTGGTTTAGAAATACAGAAAATTAATAAATCTTATAGTATTAAAGTGCCAGCCAGAACTTTAGAGTCTATTTTGGATGAATTTACTAACATACCTCAGATAGATTTTTTTTCTTTAGATGTTGAAGGTTATGAGCTAGAAGTATTGCAAGGCTTAAACTTGGACAGATATAAGCCTAAATACATTCTTGTAGAGGCCAGATTTTTTGATCAAATCAACTCATTTTTGACTAATTATTATGATTTAATTGCACAGCTTTCACACCATGATTACCTTTATCAATTACGAGATATAAATAAGTGAACATGAAAACACCAGTTGCCTTTATCATTTTTAATCGTCCAGATACAACCAAAAGAGTATTTGAAGCAATTCGTCAGGCTAAACCTCCTGCAAGGGCAATTATTAACGACGTTGATTGGGAATGTGAGGTATTAACTAACTATTCAGATATTAACTTAGGATGTAAAATAAGGGTTTCCGGTGGATTAGATTGGGTATTTTCTGAAGTTGCAGAAGCTATTATCCTTGAAGATGATTGTTTACCTCATCCTAGTTTCTTTGCTTTTTGTGAAGAACTTTTAGAACGTTATCGAGACGATACAAGAATTGGTATTATTTCTGGACAAAATAATCTATTTGGCTACAGAATCAGCCCATATAGTTATTATTTTTCCAAACATCCATATATTTGGGGTTGGGCAACTTGGAGAAGATCATGGAAGTATTATGATTCAAAGATAAGTTTATGGACGGAAGTTAGAAATGGTAATTGGCTAGAAAATATTCTGCCAAATAGAAAGGCAGTAAAATTTTGGGAGAAAATATTCCAAAATGCTTATAATGGAAAAGTTGACACTTGGGACTACCAGTGGACATTTGCTTGTTTAATAAATAACTTTCTTTGCATCACATCTAATGTAAATTTAATATCTAATATTGGATTTGCTGAATCTTCTACCCATACAAATAATAGTGACAGCAAATTTTCTAATTTACCCACTCAAGAAGTTACTTTTCCCTTAAAACATCCACCTTTTGTAATTCATGATAAAAAGGCAGATGTTATAGCCTATAAAACTATATTTGGTGTTCTTTCTTTAATTGATAGATTGTGGGGAAAATTCAAAAAATATTATCATAACATTGTAATATTTAAAATTTAAATGAAAACTCCAGTTGCCTTTATCATGTTTAATCGTCCAGATACAACCAAAAGAGTATTTGAAGCAATTCGTCAGGCTAAACCTCCCAAGCTTTTGGTAATGCAAGGGCAATTATTAACGACGTTGATTGGGAATGTGAGGTATTAACTAACTATTCAGATATTAACTTAGGATGTAAAATAAGGGTTTCCAGTGGATTAGATTGGGTATTTTCTCAAGTTGAAGAGGCTATTGTTTTAGAAGATGATTGTCTTCCCCATCCTACTTTTTTTCCTTTTTGTGAAGAACTTTTAGAACGTTATCGAGAAGACACAAGAATTTGTGCTATTTCCGGACAAAACGTACAGTTTGGTCGAAAACGGACAGATTATAGCTACTATTTCTCTCGTTACAACCACTGTTGGGGGTGGGCTAGTTGGAGACGAGCTTGGAAAAACTTTGATTATGATATGAAGTTATGGCCTTTCGTCAGGGATAACGGCTGGTTGAAAGATATCTTAAAAGATGATGCTTCTGTAGAATATTGGACTAAAATCTTGCAATATGTTTATGACGGAAAGATAAATAGTTGGGCGCTTCGTTGGACATTATCATGTTGGTTACATAATCAACTGAGCGTTTTATCTAACGTTAATTTAATCTCCAACATTGGCTTTGGTGAGGAAAGTACAAATACAAAACAATCGGCGAGTATTTTTTCTAATATGTCCACTGACAAAGTGGAATTTCCTCTCAATCATCCACAATTTATGATTCAAGATACAAATGCTGATGAAATTACTCAAAAAACTTTATACTGTACGCCTTTAAACAGCCGCATTAAAGCAAAGATAGAAAGTATTTGTCATAAATTTTAGTTTTTGATTTTGTTTCAACTAATACTTAATATACTTGAAGTAGAATACAACATGAACATAGTGGAATTTATTTCAAAAGTCATCAAAAAAATTTCTAGTTCTGTTTTTAGACTTTTGGGTCGAGATAGTCTAACTTTCGTAAAAATTTTCCCTCGAAAGGATTTGGTTGAATTAGGAACGAAATATGGTGGTTGGGTTATTCCAGTAGGTTTACTTAGTTCTGATTCTGTTTGTTACCTTGTCCGTTGCGGGGAAGATATATCATTCGATATAGCTTTAATTGATAAAATTTGATTTGCTCACAAGGTAATGGTAATTATACATTTGTAAATAAAAATGATCAAACCCCTGCTACTTAACACTAGTGATATTATTGGAGGTGCTGCCCGTGCCGCTTATCGTTTACATCAAGGCTTAAAAAATATTGGTGTAGATTCACAAATGCTTGTACAAAACAAGCAGAGTGATGATTACTCAGTAATTGCTCCAGTAAGCAAACTAAGTAAAGGCATTGGCAAATTAACACCCACTCTCGATAGTATACCATTACAAATTTACCCCCAGCGCGATCGCTCTACCTATTCCGTTCAATGGCTACTAGATAACTTAGCCGCACAAGTAGCTCAGATCAATCCTGATGTGATTAATTTACATTGGATTAATGGTGGCTATTTAAAAATAGAGACAATTGCTAAGTTCAACAAACCCATAGTTTGGACGCTCCATGATATGTGGGCATTTACTGGAGGTTGTCACTACAATGGAGATTGTATGAATTACACAAACTCCTGTGGTACTTGCCCTCAACTGCATAGCAATAAGGAAAAAGACCTATCACGCTGGATTTGGCAACGGAAAACAAAGGCATGGCAAAACTTAAATCTAACTATAGTTACTCCTAGCCATTGGTTAGCTAAATGTGCCGCTTCTAGCTCCTTACTAAAAGATGTAAGAATTGAGGTTATTCCTAATGGACTGGATACGAAACAGTATAAACCAATTGAAAAATCTGTAGCACGGTCTATTCTCGGTTTACCTGAAGATAAGCAACTGATTCTATTTGGAGCTATGAGTGCAACGAGTGATCCAAGAAAGGGTTTTAATTTTCTACAATCAGCTTTACAAAATCTCAGTCAATCTGGGTGGAGAGAGCGAGTAGAATTGGTTGTATTTGGTGCATCTCAGCCTAAAAATCCTACTGAACTTGGCTTTAAATCACATTATTTAGGCAGATTAAATGATGATATTTCCCTCTCCTTAGTCTATGCAGCAGCGGATGTATTTCTCGCTCCTTCTGTGCAAGATAATTTACCGAATACTGTTATGGAGTCTTTAGCTTGTGGTACTCCCTGCGTGGCTTTTGATATTGGCGGAATGCCTGATATGATAGAACATCAACAAAATGGTTATTTGGCTAAAGCTTTTGATATAGAAGACCTAGCTAGAGGAATTGCTTGGGTACTTGAAGACAAACACCGTTGGGTAGCACTTTCACAACGTGGTAGGGAAAAAGTAGAGAATGACTTTACTGTAAAAGCCCAAGCGGAGAAATATATAAGCCTTTATCAGAGTTTAATTCCAAACAAAAAATAAATATTTATTCCCATTTATTATGATCCATAGACCGATATTCTTTTTAACTTTGTTATTTATGGGAATCTTGATATCTTATTGGCCTCGATTTAATGCAAGAGCTTACCAAATTACAAAAATACTGTTATGCTGCTGCATTTTTACTTTATATTACCTTGGTACACGGAACACAAATGATCTTAACGTTTATCAGAATTTTCTTGAAAGCATATCAACATTTGGTGTTGACAAAGTTTTAGAAACTACTCCCTACGAACCTCTTTCTACTATTTCTTTATGGTTATTTAGGAACTTTGATGATGGAGCTTTCGTTTGGCACGGTACTATAGTAGTATTTTTTTTATTATGTATAATCCATTTTATAGAAACTGCAGTCGGAAAAAATATTTATATACCAGCAATTTCTTTTGTAGCGGTACTACCAGCATTCTTTGGAGAGTTCGTTTTAAATCAGTCAAGACAGCTAATGGCTGCATCATTTCTAATTTTGTGTTCTTCTTTTCTTCTTTCCTACTCAAAAAATATTATTAATAATTCGGATCAAGTTAATTGGAAAAACGCTTTATTTGCTTTTATATTTTCAACATTGGCTTTTCTGTGTCACTATTCTTCACTAGCAATTAGTATATTAATTTCCCTAGTTGTAATACTATCATCATATTCTTCGTTATACGATAATAGTAGTCCTAATAAAAAACCAGTGCGAACATTAGTATTGATCAGTTTATTCATAGGATCTTTATATCCTATTTATGTAATTAGTACATTTAATTTTTTGGATGCTTCCATTTCAAGATACTCGAATTACCAAAATGCTAAAGGTACTTACACTTTTGTCGTAGAAAGTAAAAATGCAATATTTATTCAATTATTATTTTGTATTGATTTTATAATCCTTATAATTAACAATCGTAGTTATAGTAAATTTTATAACACCATAAAACAATTCTCAACAAATTTATCAGTAATCCTATACTTCTTAGGCTTTCTTGGATATGGCTTATGTTATTATTCGATTAATTCACCTGGAATTCAGGAGTTTGGCAGAAGGATGCTTTACTATGTTTTTGTAATTGAAGTCTTAGCATTTTTAGTTTCTATCACGAGGATAAAAAAACTGAGTTATATTTTATTTTTGACATTCCCTTTTATTATGTATACAACTATAATGATATGCTTTAGTGAGGATTTATTTGTTTTTTGAGACGTAAAACATATACTTGTATGTATACTCCGTAAGGTAATAAATTGAGCTTTTGCTTACATGGGATATATGGATGTAAAAACGCAAGTTATTATCTTCTTAAGTATAAGTATTCATGTGGTTAAAACCCTTTCACAGAGGAAATTTTATTTATGATGATACAAAGTTTATTTAATAAATCCATAAACAAGTCCTTAGAGCTTCTTTTATTAATTACTACGCAACTAAAATCAGGCAAAAGAAAAAAATGTTTGGTTTATGGAAACTGTCAAGCCCGTATAATATCTCGCATTCTATGTGCTAATCCTGGATTTTCTCTAAATTATGAGATAGTCAAATTTAAGCCAGTTTTCGAGATGGAAAAAGCTGATTTAGAAAATTTGAAAAGCATTATTCAGGAAATAGATTTGTTCATATATCAACCAGTGAAATCAGGCTATAGGGGACTAGAAGAACTTGGTACTGATTATATCAAAAATTTACTAAAGCCGCAGTCACTCTCAATTTCATTTCACTCTTTATATTTCAATAGTTATAATCCAGAAATTATATATATTAGTAAGCCAAATGCAATAGACGATGATCGGGTTTTTGTGGGACCATTTGGGGACTATCACAATAAAAATATAATTGATATGTTTATTCGTGGTTCTCAAGTCAAAGATGTCATAAAATTCCTAAATGATCCCGACGCTTTGGATACATTGTCGATTCAAGAAAATTTAAAATCATCAATAGATGAATTAGAAAGGAGAGAATGTGAATTTGGTATAGATGTAAAAATGGCTAGTCATGTTAGGCATAATTATCAACTAAAGCGGCTTTTTTGGACTAAGAACCATCCTAGTAATGATATTCTTTTTTATTGTGCTTCTAATATTCTAGAACGACTTGGTTTTTTAGACAATAAAAACATTTTGATGAAAAGATTAATAGCAACAGAGTTTTTAGATGGGACATATTTTAGCATTCATCCTGGAGTTTATAGAGCATTAGAACTGGCATTTCCCAATCCAAAATTTTATTTCATTAAAGAAAATCGAATTAGCCTTGATGATGCTGCGAGTATGTTTTTTGATTTTTATGACAAAAATTCACAAATAATAGAAGCGTACTTAGAAAATGCTAAATAGAGGATTCTATAAATTTGTTAATTATCTAAAATAAAATTTCTTATGAAAGAATTTAGCTTTGTTGATTTAAAAGAATCAGACTTAACAATTATAACTCTCACTTACAATTCTTCTGAATATATTAGAAGATGTATGGATTCCATAAGACTATCTTGTAATCGTGTGAGTGGTGTTAAAATATCTCACTTAGTTGTAGATGGATTTTCTAAAGATAGTACAATTGAAATAATTCAAGAAGTATCACCATCTACTTTGGTTTTGTCTCGCAAACCATCTGGAGTATATGAAGCTTTAAACTATGCAGTTTCGCTGGTTAAATCACCTTACGTAATGTATATTCATTCAGATGACGAGATTGATGAATACTTTATTGAAACAATGTTTCAAGTAATACTTAAATTAGATAATCATCAAAATCATACTTTATATGGTACGGTTGATTTTATCAATGAAAAATCCCATATTCTTTTTTCAAGAAAGCCTCCATTTTTTATACCTTTTGTTCAAAAAGAAGTCCCTATTATATTTCACCCCAATGCTATTTACTCAACTGCTTTAGAAAAAACTTATCCCTATAACTTAAATAGTGGATTAGTTGCTGATCAAGAACATATCTCAGAAATTGCTAGTAAGACTAAATTGATTAGAGTGCCAGCTGCGAAATATAGATTTAGGATGTCTCGTGCAAGTAGTACAATGAGAAACTTACAGTCTTCTGGGAATAAAAAAATATCTGTTTTATCATTACCAAGAATTTACATACGTTTGTTTGAAACTAAGTTGTTGGAAAGATTTATAATGAAACTGAAAAATCAGTCATATTGGAGCTAAGAATGACAGCAAATTTAATCATTTGGGTTGATCCGATTAATAGAGACGCGCATTTCTTGAAACTCATTGCCGAGCAAATTCATAACCAAAGTTTAGATAGTACCTTCAATTTCCGAGTAATAACAACTAATAGAACTGAGATGGAACTAAGTGAAACAGTTCCTTTGAGTCCTTTTTTTAGTAAGTTTACTTCTTTGCAATTAGGTAAATTACATCCATTTAAAAAGTTACAGATACTTTTGGCTTATTATCCTAGTTTTAACAGGATAGCAGGTGAATTAAATAAGAATAGCATTTTATTATATTCGTCGGGAGTTTCTTTGCCCAGACTAGAACTAATGGGTCTAGGTGTATTTAGACAAAAGGCAAAAAATCTAACTATGCTAGTTCATAATCTGGAGGATATTCAACAAACACCATTTTGGTTTTTTCAGAACAATCAAAGTAAAAACAAGCAATTTTTCTCCTCATTTGATAGATTAATATTTCTTTCAAAACATATGAGAGATGAAGCTTTAACACGTTTTAACTTGGATGTAGAAAAAACCTATGTAATGTTGCACCCCCACTTTCACCCGATGCTGGAAATGATTCAGCCAGATATTGATTTGGTGTCGCAAATCAGGACAGCAGCCAAGAATAAGCCAATCATGGCCTATATATCTAGGCTTGATTTAGATCATGGTATTGATATATTTTATCGAACTTTAGCAGAACTAGATGTATATGGTGTTGTTTTAGGACGTTTAGGTAAGGGATGGACTTTAGAGGCTAATCAAGCTTTAATAACGGAATTAGGAATTGATAGTAGCAAACTCTTCTTAAAAATAGGTAGTTATAGCTACTCGGAACTTCTGGGAGTTCTCGGCTTATCAGATTTCGTTTTAGCTCCTTATAGACAAATTTCTCAAAGTGGTGCCATTGCTTTAGCACTCGGTGAAAAAGTGCCTGTTGTTGCCAGCAACGTTGGGGCTAACAGAGAAATGGTGAGAAATGGTCTTAACGGAATTTTATTTAATACCAATGATTTAGATTCACTTTTGCAGGAAATTAAACTAACCTACAAGACAGGACAAACTATGTGCCATCGCTTTTTACCAACTCCATCTTTCAATTCCCATCTTGATCCAGAATTAGCTGTTAAGAATATGCTCAGTTGGCTGAATAAGTGATAAGTTGTATATCAGATTTTGTAAAATTGAGCAAAGTTTATACAAATTAATATGATTCCTACAAATATAGACAATCCTACATTGACAGTAGCAATACCAGCTTATAACGAAGTAGCAAATATAGAACGGATAGTTAGGGAATTCCTTTCAACAGCCTATCCAAATCTAATAGATGTATTCGTTGCTGATGGTGGGAGTACAGATGGAACTCAAGATATTATTAAAAATCTAGCCCTAGAAGATGCTAGAGTCAAGCTTTTACACAACCCATTAAAAGTTCAATCTGCTGGACTCAATCTCATATTACAGGAATGCACGGGTGATATTTTCCTGAGAGCCGATGCTCATTCAGACTACGCTCCTGATTATATAGAAAGATGTGTAGAAGCATTACTAGAATCCAATGCTCTAAATGTTGGTGGAGCGCAACGGTTTGCTGCTAAAACACCTTTTCAAGCGGGAATAGCTTTAAGTTCCAAAAGTATTTTAGGCAGTGGTGGAGCAAAATATAGAGATTCAAATTATAACGGTTATGTAGACACTGTTTATTTAGGGTGTTTTTGGAAGAAAGCTTTGGCAGAAGTATCAGGTTATTCAACAGAAGCAACTGCTAATGAAGATGCAGAACTAAACCAAAAACTACTTAAAAAAGACCAAAATGCAATCTATATTAGTTCCAAAATTCGCGTTTGGTACTATCCCAGAAAAACATGGAAATCCTTATATATTCAATATTTTAAATACGGTAGAGGACGTTATTTAACTAGTATCAAATATTCTGTTAAATCACAGATAAGAGGTATATTGCCATTTTTAGTAATATCATCAATAACTTTATTATTATTAATTGATTTATTGTTTCCTCGCCTGGGTTTACCTATTGAGATATTATTTATACTAGGGCTGTCATTACCATTTTTAGAAAGTTTGCGAGTCACAATTAAGTTAAGAACTAGTTTCGAGTCAGAAATTTGGCGGGATGATAAAGATAAAATACCATCATTCCTAAGTCGCTGGTTTCTCTGTGGAATTGTCTTGTTAACAATGCCAGTTGCTCATTCATTAGGTTATGCTTATCAATTAATTAGGCATAGAATTTTCAGAGTCAGTGGCTGGTAGAATATTCGTTATTTTTCTTAGATATAGTATAAATTCTATCCATCTGAAATTAACGGTTAAAATTCACCCCTTTCTGTCTTGTTTGTAACCAACTATTAAATGGCAAATCGGTAATTATTAAATATCAACAAATGACTAAAAAAGCCCTAATTACTGGATTAACTTGATTTATATTATTGCTAGTGGTAAAACCCACTCAGTTAAGGAACTGGTAGAGTGTGCTTTTAACTTTGTTGGGTTAAACTGGCAAGATTACGTTGTCGTTGATCCTGCTTTTTACCGACCGGATGAATCAGTGCTATTATTGGGTAACATTGACAAAATTCAAAAACAATTAGGCTGGAAACCTCAATATTCTTTTGAGCAATTAGTAGAGCTAATGGTAGATCATGACCTGAAGGAATTAGTAAAAAACTAAATAATATTGGGTGGATTAAAGTAAACAAAAAGATCCCCGACTTCTTTAAGAAGTCGGGGATCTGACTATTACAAGATTTAATTCAAATACAGTCACAAATTTTAGACATTCTGGGCAGTAGGTACACTATCGGTTGTAACTTCCGAACGAGGAAAAGTAGGTAAATCAATACCGCCATGATTTGTGTAGCGGTTTTTAAGTGCTAAACGATAACTCACACTTTGCAATTCGGCTTGCAATTGGCGATTTTCTCGTTGTAGGATTGTGACCTTGTCTCGCACTGGTGTCATGCGTTCCTCAAACTTACGACGGTAAATTTGGGGTAACTCCTGTACTACCTGCTCTAACATTCGACTACGATCAGTTAGTTCTTGTACAGACTGTCGTAATTGGTAAATCTCCGTATCACGATTCGTAATTTGCTCTTGATAGAACGTCACCTGCTGTTCGACGGCTTGGATTTGATCTCTTAAAGCCTGCAATTGACTCAAATCTATCTCTGGCTCAGATTTTGGCGGTGTAAAGTTAGTATTACCCTTAACTAGCCGGAATAGTTCTTGAGATAACTGTTGAACTAATTGATCTCGCAGTTGCAAGTCTTGGCGCAACTGGGATATTTCGGTAGACAGTTCTTGGATGTTTGGTATATCAGATTGGCTCACAGTCACTTAAAGCTCTTACTTAATATATATAGTTAATTTTTCACTTGCGCCCATTATATCACATAGGTCGCAATTCGAGTGAAATAATTGAGCGATTTTTAGTAATTTCCTGATGTCGCAGTATGACGCAGGCCATACTGCTGAACTGCTGAGAGACTTCCAATTAAAGAAATATCCAAAATTTCTTGTAGTGCGGGCATCTTGCCCGCTAATAATACAAGAACGATACCACAAAATTGGATAGCGAAGTCCTGCTGCAAGCAGTTCATCTTTTTTGTGGAGTTATCTAACTAATCACTTCGGAAAACACGGTTATTAAGCTGCTACAACTTCTTCTGGTTTTTCTTTGTGAACTTCTTGCTTGACTGTCATATAGCGAATCACTTCTTCACTCAATCGCATTGCGCGTTCCATGATAGCAATTACAGTTCCAGGACCTGTGTAGTTGAGTTGAACATAAACGCCATCACGATGCTTTTGAATTTCATAGGCCAGACGACGCTTACCACGGTTTTGAATTTCAATATTCTCAGCACCGTGTTCACGAATTAAGTTTTCGTATTTGGCGATTTGTTGTCCTACTTGCTCATCTCCCAAGTCAGGACGCAAAATGTACATGGTTTCGTAAACTGTGGTCATATTTTTTAATTCACCTTATGGACAATGGCTGAAGAGGTATTAATTTATACAAATATTGCCGTGGGCGATACTTTAATTGATTAACATCTCAAGCAACAAGGAATTTTGACAATTTTTTAGTTATTCTACAGTAGCACAATTTTGAGCAGGATTTGTCCACTGGTTAATAGTTTGTTAATTAAGGTCATAAGATTTTCAATATTTATCATAAGACCTCGCGGTAAGCGGGAAACGAGCGTGTCTTTAGACCTGAGAGGGATGGTATGGCTAACGCCACGCTACGCTATCGACGCAGCTCACCAGCCGCGACACGGGCAGTTCGACAAGTGTTACAGTGAGCTTGTCGAACTGCTCACTGACCACGGTTTTAACCGCTGTGGTCTTTGGTGCATATTGACAACCTTTATGTTTTTCGCTAGGATGACTCTAGTTACAGCGAAACTAAAATGTATCTGACTCAAAAGAATCAAATACGGGGACTCAAAGCTAATGAATTTACAGCCCTAAAGGAACTCTGTAGACTGAGCAAGAATCTCTACAATGTAGGGCTTTACACAGTTAGGCAGTATTACTTTCAAGAACGGAAACATTTGAAATATGAGTCCAAGTGCGATTCGTTGTTAGCTGAATCACGGTAATCAGTCCGTACATAAGCTAACCAACCCAATCTAACAATAGAGAAGGTTGAACTCTCGGTCTGATATGGGTGTAAGTCCCATCTGCCAGACTCAGGTATGACTCCCTATCTGCCCACGATGACCCGACTCGGTTGCGGGAGGTCGAAGCTGGGAACAGGGCGCAATCAGACATCTGTTGTGAGATGACACTGGTGCTAACGGGGAGTTCCTACGGTGAAACACCAGCCTAGAAAAGCAACCTAATTGTTAAGCAGGACACAACAATAAAACCTGACTTCATTGGAGTTTAATTCCCGCCGCACTTTTGGACAGTAGCGGTAAGAGTCCAGGGAATCCAATGGTTGAAGTGGCTACACCTAAGGGAATTATCAATCAACCGAGGGAACGAATAAAAACGGATTGAGGGTCTAAGGGTGGTCGAACCCTATAAGTAGGCTGGACGAGCAGCGGAATCCCTTCAATTCGGGTAGGACAGACCGTAATTGGTCTGAGGTGTTCAGAATACACAGATTGGAGCAGAGCATGATTAGACACAGAGACAACTAAGCGTGAATCCTGGAAGATGTTGCCTTGGAAGAAATTCCGCCGCAACCTATTTCGCCTACAAAAACGAGTGTACAAAGCGGTTCAAGTTGGCGACAAGCGTAAAGCTAAGTCACTACAAAAGCTGATTCTGAAATCAACCGCAGCAAGATTACTGGCTATTCGACAAGTAACACAGCTAAATGCTGGGAAAAAGACAGCGGGAATAGACGGGAAAACCGCTCTAACCTATGAGCAAAGGTTTGAACTGAGTGAAAAACTCAGAACCGAAAATAACGACTGGAAACACCAGGGATTACGCGAAATACCCATCCCCAAAAAGGACGGTAAAACCCGGATTCTCAAAGTCCCCACTATTGCTGATAGGGCATATCAATGCCTTATTAAATACGCATTAGAACCAGCGCACGAAGCAATCTTCCATGCTAGGAGCTACGGGTTCAGAACGGGACGGTCAGCGCAAGACGCGCAGAAAATCCTGTTTACCAACCTAAGCTCCCACGCTAATGGAATAGAAAAACGAGTTATAGAACTCGATATTGAAAAATGCTTTGACAGGATAAACCACACCGCAATCATGGACAGACTCATCGCTCCTTATAGCATCAGACAGGGAGTATTCCGCTGTCTCAAAGCCGGAGTCAACCCAGAGTTCCCTGAACAAGGAACACCCCAAGGCGGAGTGGTAAGTCCACTTTTAGCTAACATCGCCTTAAATGGGATTGAAAGTATTCATAGATACCACCTTAAAGGATTTAGAATTACAGACAAAACCCCAAAAGAAAGTATTATCGAGCCAACAATCCGCTATGCGGATGACATGGTGATAATACTTAGACCTCAAGACGATGCCACAGAAATACTTGACAAAATCAGTCAGTTCCTAGCAGATCGGGGAATGAAAGTCAGTGAGAAAAAGACGAAGCTAACCGCCGCGACAGATGGGTTTGATTTCCTCGGCTGGCATTTCAAAGTCCAGAAAAACGGAAAGTTTAGATGCGTCCCATCAGTGGACAATTACAAAGCTTTTCGCAAGAAAGTAAAATTCATCGTCAACAACTCGAATTATGGTGCTACCACAAAGGCTGAGAAATTAGCCCCTGTAGTTAGAGGCTGGAGGAATTACCACCGCTCCTGCAAGATGGACGGGTCACGTAACTCGCTATCCAATATCCGAGCAAGAGCTTTCAAGGTATTCAACAAGGAAGCCAATCAGAATCGCCATACCTGTAAACAATTACTAAAAAAGGCATTCCCAGCAGTTCCCTACTCCGAAAACAAACACATCAATGTCAAAGGTGAGAAATCGCCCTACGACGGAGATTTAACTTATTGGAGTGAACGCAACAGTAAGTTATACGACGATAATACCTCTAAAGCCCTTAAACGGCAAAGCCATAAATGTGGACATTGTGGACTAAAAATGCTCAGTGATGAGAAGGTACATTTACATCATGTTGATGCCAATCATAACAATTGGAAACCAAAAAACCTTCTAGCAATTCATGAAAGCTGCCACGATTATATACACATGAGCAAAAGCGAAAGCTAAGAACGTCGGAAGCTGGGTGCAGTGAAAGCTGCACGCCCAGATTTAACAGAGAGGGGCAGGGAATAATATCCCTCCTCGACTCTACATAAAGAAAACGCTAGACTGCAATCTATTAAAGATTTGCAGAAAATCAAGGGGACTACCGAGCGTCAAGCTAAACTGGCTATTAATCGTAATGCCAAAGTTCGGGATTACTTGAACAAAGCGGCTAGATATGTCATAAACCACTGTATTGAACATCGTATTGGCAAGCTGGTAGTTGGATTCAATCTTGAGATCAAACAATCCATTAATATTGGTTCTCGCAATAATCAGAACTTCGTGCAGATTCCCCACAGCAGCTTTAGATTTAAACTGAAAGCTCTCTGTGAGCGATACGGAATCAAATACGTGGAGCAGGAAGAATCTTATACTAGTAAAGCTAGTTTTTTAGACAATGATACTATTCCTGTTTTTAATGCCGACAATCCCAAGAAGCACGAGTTCTCTGGCAAGCGAATTAATCGGGGTCTGTATCGTACTCAATTTGGTATTCTGGTGAATGCAGACTGCAATGGTGCAGCCAATATTCTTGTGAAAAAGTAAGCACAATGCT
>NZ_LJOQ01000010.1:0-54757 GCF_001672255.1 Anabaena sp. AL09 | reverse complement strand
TAGGGGTAGCCCTCCGTGAAAATAGCTCGATGCCAGGTTTAATATTTAACAACAACGCCTCCTCTATTCTTTTAGAGGGGGGTTTTGTTTTTTGGGTTGTTATTTACTCAAAGCGATTTGAGGTAAAACCTGATTTAATTTACCACTACGATAACCTTCTAAATCTAAGGTGACATAGATAAATCCCCAAGTTTGAAATGCAGATACTAGAGTTGGTAAATCTGTGTTCGAGACAAAATCTTTAATTTTATCTGGTGATAATTCAATTCTGGCTGTATCACCTTCGGAACGGACTCGTAAATTTTGCCACCCTAAATTTCGCAAATAAATTTCGGCTCTTCCTACTCGCTGCAATTTGGCTATGGTAATTTCTTCACCGTAGGGAAAGCGCGAACTTAAACAGGGTTGAGCGGGTTTATCCCACCAAGGTAAACCTAATTGTTGGGAAATTTGCCGAACTTCGGCTTTAGTCACGCCAATTTCTGCTAAAGGCGATCGCGCACCTCTTTCTTTTGCAGCTTGAATTCCTGGACGATAATCATGTAAATCGTCTGCATTTACACCATCTACTACATAAGGATAGCCTAGTTCTAAAGCCAAGGGTTTGAGGGTGTCGTGTAATTCGCTTTTACAAAAATAACAACGATTGACTGGGTTAGATGTGTAATTGGGATTGTCCATTTCCTGTGTTTGGACAATTTTATGAGATATTCCGATAGTTGTGGCTTGAATTTTCGCGTCTTCTAATTCTTCTGGTAATAGAGAAGGGGAAACGGCTGTTACAGCTAACGAGCGATCGCCTAACACATCATAAGCAATCTTAGCTACTAATGTACTGTCAACTCCGCCAGAATAGGCTATTAAAGCCTGTTCCATTTCTGTAAATAACTCTTTTAACTGCTCTAGTTTTTCTGTCCAACTCATTTTACTAAAACCCCGTAATGCCTAATCACTTCTATTTTAATCATTAGTTATTATTAGATTACCAATATTTTCGATGATTTTTCACCTAATATGTCAACTATGTATTATAATATTTTTTATGATCTATTATTTACTTACTATTGAGTGAATTACAAAGATGAGATAAAATATCATTAATTTCGCTAATTTTTCTTGAGAACTATGAGAATTAAACAGTTAAAAATGCAATCTTTTCGCGGAATTGGTGATTTAACAATAGATTTTGATGAAAAAGAACCAACAGTATTTATTGGTATTAATGGTGTAGGTAAATCAAGTATTCTTGATGCTATTTGTTTATTACTTTCTTATTTTATGCACTGGATAGGAGGTACTGTTGATTCTGAGAACGTTAAAACATTTAATGAATTTGATATTGCTAATAAAAATATTATTACAAAATTGGATATTAAAATATCATATCGTGGAGAAGATAGTTGGACAATTTACCGAGAACGCGATGGAGTTACCAAAGTGTCAGGACACGAAAAGAGACAAAATGCTTGTAATGGGATTTGGAGACATTGGTATAATGAGCCACAATATAATATACCTCTAATAGTTTATTATCCTACTAATCGAGCAGTGATTGATATTGATTTAGAAGTTCCTATTCAGTCTGAATTTAAACAAATAGATTCTTATGATAAAGCTCTAGCAGGTGGTAGGATTAGCTTTTCTCATTTATTTCAGTGGTTTAGAAATAGAGAAGATATAGAAAGTGAATTACGTCTAGAAAATAATCCTGATTATCGAGATAAACAATTAGAAGCAGTAAGACAAGCCATATCTTCATTAATACCGAATTTTACAAAACTGCGTGTACGTCGTTCTCCTTTGAGAATGACATTACAAAAAGATGGTGAAGAATTGATAGTTAATCAATTATCTGATGGTGAAAAGTGCTTATTAGCAATGGTAGGAGATTTAGCGAGAAGATTAGCTATTGCTAACCCAGGTTTAAAAAATCCGCTTGATGGTTTTGGAGTAGTTTTAATTGATGAAATTGAACTGCATTTACATCCAAAATGGCAAAGAGAAATTATCCCAGCTTTAACTAGAACTTTTCCTAATTGTCAATTTATAGTTACTACTCATTCTCCTCAAGTGATTAGTCAAATTAAACCTCAAGGAATTTATATTCTAGAAAAAACAAATGATGGTATAATTGCTAAACGTCCTGAAAGTTCCTATGGTAGAGATAGTAATCAAATATTAGAAGATTTAATGGATGTTCCTGAACGTCCACAAGAAATCAAACAAGACCTTTTAAAATTATTTCGTTTAATTGATGAAGGAAACTTAGAAGTTGCTAAAGAATTAAGAAAAGAGTTAGCTGAAATAATTGGTGAAGATGAAGCACAATTTGTAAAAGCGGATATTTTAATTAGGAGAAAAGGACTTTTACGTAAATGAAATATATTCAAAAAAGTGCAGAACCAACTAGTTTATCTACATGGAAAATCAAGCAAGGTGCTAAAATTCCTACTTGGAAAAGTTTTGGAAGAACTGTAGTTAAAGGTCAGCTTTTAGAAATTTTATTAAAAGAACAAGGTTATATTTGTTGTTATTGTGGTGTTGCTATAGATAAAGGAAGTTGTCATATTGAACATTTTAAACCTCAAGGTATAGATGAAACTGTGAAATTTGATTATTTTAATCTTATAGTTTCCTGTCAAGGAGAAGATCAACAACCCCGTGTTCCTGTACATTGTGGACATCAAAAAGATAATTGGTATGATGAAAAGTTGTTAGTTTCACCGTTAATAGCAAATTGTGCAGAGTTTTTTAAATGTTCTGCTGCTGGTGAAATTTTACCGACAGAAGAAACTATTAAAAGACTTGCTGCTGAAACAACAATAGAAAAATTAGCTTTGAATATTCCCAAGTTACAAAGAATGCGTAAAGCTGCAATTGATGCGGAATTAGAATTATTAGCAGATGAGGATTTTAATGAAGAGGAAATCAGGAATATTATTAAGGATTATTTAGAATTGAATAATGATGGAAAGTATCAACCATTTTGTGCTACCATTGTTTATTTTTTGGAAAATTATTACTGCTAACTTTTAATAGTATTTTAGTATAAACTCCATCTTAAAAGTAAAATTCTGGGTTTAGAAAAGAAGAGAAAAAACTTGTAATTAAATTAATCCAGGTTAAAACATATTTTGTGGACAATAAGCAGTATAATAATGTAAAGATATTAAGGAGCTTACATATTCCATGCCAACTATTAAACAAAGATTTACTGTAATTATTGAAAAAGAAGACAATGGGTATATTTCCCTTTGTCCAGAATTAGATATTGCTAGTCAAGGAGATACCATTGAAGAATCAAAAGATAATTTAAAAGAAGCAATTGAATTATTTTTAGAATTTGCTTCACCTTCAGAAATAAAAAATCGTCTCAAAAGCGAAATTTTTATTACTAATTTGGAGGTTTCGGTTGGGTAAATTACGCGTACTATCAGGTAAAGAAATCTGTAAAATTTTACAAGATAATGGCTTTACAGAAGTTAGACAAAAAGGAAGTCATATTGTTATGCAAAAAGCAATAGAAGACTCTACTCTCACTGCTATTGTACCTAACACTCATCTGTTAAACTGGGTACATTAATGTCAATTATTCGACAATCTCAACTACCTCGTTCTTTATTTGAATAATAATTTTATCATAATTTTATCTAAAATCTCAAATCACTATGACACAACAACCGATACAAGTAATTGGCGGCGGACTCGCAGGAACAGAAGCAGCATGGCAAATAGCCCAAGCCGGCGTGCCTGTAATTCTCCACGAGATGCGCCCTAAACGCTTCAGCCCTGCCCATCATACGGAAAATTTGGCCGAATTGGTCTGTAGTAACTCTTTCGGGGCTATGGCAAGCGATCGCGCCGCCGGTCTATTACATGAAGAATTACGCCAACTTGGTTCTATTGTCATCTCCAAAGCAGATGAACACGCAGTTCCCGCTGGTGGAGCTTTGGCGGTAGACAGAGGACAATTTGGGGAAGATTTAACCCAAACCTTAGCAAACCATCCTTTAATTGATTTTCGTCGGGGAGAAGTTACCGCAATTCCCGAAGGGATTGTCGTATTAGCCAGTGGTCCTTTAACCAGTCCAGATTTATCCGCAGATTTACAGCGGTTTACGGGGATGGAATATCTCAACTTTTTTGATGCTGCAAGTCCGATAATTCTGGGAGATTCTATCAATAAAGATATTGCATTTATGGCTTCTCGCTATGACAAAGGTGAAGCCGCTTATCTGAATTGTCCCATGAATAAAGAGCAGTATTTACATTTTTGGGAAGAATTACGTCAAGCTGAACAAACGGAATTAAAAGACTTTGAAAAGGAAACGGCGAAATTTTTTGAAGCTTGTTTACCAATTGAAGAAATGGCGAGAAGAGGTGAAGATACCATGCGTTATGGACCTCTCAAACCAGTGGGTTTATCTGATCCTCGCAATGGAGAACGTAATTATGCGGTAATTCAATTACGACAAGAAGATAAAGCCGGTCAACTTTGGAATATGGTCGGATTTCAAACTAATTTACGCTGGGGTGAACAAAAAAGAGTTTTTCAAATGATACCTGGATTGGAAAAAGCCGAATTTGTCAGATTAGGAGTAATGCACCGCAATACTTTTTTAAATGCACCGCAGTTGATGTCTGCAAGTTTGCAATTTAAAGAACGTCCAACTTTACTAGCTGCGGGACAATTAATAGGAACAGAAGGTTATACTGCTGCATCTGCGGGAGGTTGGTTAGCGGGAACAAATGCAGCTAGATTAGCTTTAGGAAAAGAACCTCTAATTTTACCTATTACAACGATGATGGGGGCATTATTTGAGTTTATCAGATCCGCTGCACCAAAACATTTTCAACCGATGGCTCCTAATTTTGGAATTGTGCCAGATTTGGGTGTGAAAATTAAGAGTAAACCGGAAAAATATGGACGTTACCGCGATCGCTCTTTGGCAGATTTAGCAACTTGGAAAATGGAAAATTTAGCCGTTTAAATTAATAGGAGGAAGTGTTTTAATCTTTCTCCTTCAACATCACTAAACCATGTATTCCCACTGCTGTAATCACACCTCCCAATAATCCCCAAGTAGCATCAGCAAAAACATTAATTCGATGGGCTAAAGCTCGATGATATGCAAATTGCAAAGTTCTTTCATTAGGCTTTTCCTCTTTTACCAATTTTTCTAAATAATTTTCAGCTTTTATTAGTGCGTCATAATCAGTACCAAAATAATAAAGGGATATCAATACTACCAATAAACCAGGTATGACTAAAGTAAGTAATAAAATTCCTGGGCGTGTCTTCATAAAAACGATATTATTAAATACCAACTAACAACTGATGAAAAAGGCAAGCTGACTGCTACTAACGCATCTATCGAGGAAAAAATGCCAGCGTGGATAGTCGTTTTTCTCATTCTATCAATATTACCTATTTGGGGAACATTATTTATCCATAAAACTTGTTGATTTACTAAATCTCTACAATTTGGCTTTCTTTTCCGTTAAATTCAAGGTTAGAATGACAACATTAAATTGTGCTTGAAACTAGAAAAAATTGCTAAAACAACTAACTAACAACGTGTTTCCCGGTTCAGTTATCAAATTAGATAACGGCTTGACATTCATTCACCAAGAAATATCCACTACACCCGTAGTCATAGCTGACGTTTGGGTGCGTGCGGGAGCTAACCTAGAACCAGAACCTTGGTTTGGAATGGCACATTTTCTAGAACACATGATTTTCAAAGGTACACCAAACTTGCTGCCTGGAGAATTTGATTATCATATTGAAAAAATTGGTGGTGTGAGTAATGCCGCTACGAGCCACGATTATGCCCATTATTCGATTACAACCGCTGCTAATTACCTAGAGCATACTCTACCACATTTGGGAGAATTACTCCTGAATGCAGCCATTCCTGACGATGAATTTATCAGAGAACGGGATGTGGTGCTAGAAGAAATCCGTTCTTACAACGATGATCCTGATTGGGTAGGTTTTCAATCTCTTGTTAAAAATGTTTACCAACAGCACCCTTACGGACGTTCTGTATTGGGAACTGAGGAAGAATTAATGCAGCATTCCCCTGAAGCTATGCGCTGTTTTTATCGCAGTTATTACCAACCAGAAAATATGACTGTGGTTGTGGTGGGGGGAATTGGTGAAAAAGCTGCGAGGGACTTGGTAAACCGGACATTTGTAGATTTTCCGCAACGTGATCATTGTCCCCAATTTACCAAAGTTACAGCACCGGTAATTTCAGGAATTCGTCGTCATGAGTTAATTTTACCTAGACTGGAACAAGCGCGGTTAATTATGGGTTGGAAAGTGCCAGGAGTAGAAGAATTTCGGGCTGTTCATGGTTTAGAATTATTATCAGCACTGTTAGGAGAAGGGAGAATTTCTCGATTAGTATCTGATTTGCGGGAAGAAAAGCAACTTGTTCAAGACTTATGCTGTGATTTCTCTTTACAACAAGAATCAAGTTTATTTACAATTACGGCTTGGTTGGAATCAGAATATCTGGAACGAGTTGAAGAGTTGATTTGTGATCATTTACAAGAATTGCAAAATCAAGAAATTAGCAAGCCAGAACTAAATCGTATTCAGAGGTTTTTATGTAATGATTATGCCTTTTCTACAGAAACACCAGATCAGCTAACTAATTTTTATGGTTATTATCATACCATTGCTAACGCTGAATTAGCTGTTACCTATCCCCAAGAAATCCAGTCTTTCAATCCTCAAGAACTGCAAAAATTAGCTCAACAATATCTTTCCCCAGCTAATTATGCTGTGACAATTCTCAAACCTTGTTAATTATTAAGTAAAAAATGCAAACTATTAATAGTCGCTCTCTGATTCATCGCACCGTATTAAGTAATGGCATTGTTTTATTAGTCTCAGAAAATCAAGCTGCTGATATTATTGCGGGACGGATTTTTATTCGCGCTGGTAGTTGTCATGAACAGCGAGAAAAAGCTGGTTTAGCGCATTTGTTATCAGCAGTAATGACAAAGGGATGTGATGGTTTATCGAGTTTAGAAATTGCCGAAAAAGTTGAATCTGTAGGAGCTGGTTTAGGCACAGATGCAGCTACAGATTATTTTTTGCTATCGTTGAAAACAGTAACTGCTGATTTTATTGATATTTTAACATTGGCTGGACAATTATTGCGATCGCCTACCTTTCCCGAAAACCAAATAGAATTAGAAAAGCGATTAGCAATCCAAGATATTCGTTCCCAAAAAGAGCAACCTTTTGGACTGGCTTTTGAACAACTGCGTCAGGTAATGTACCCAAATCATCCCTACTCCATGTCAGTTTTAGGTGATGAAACAACCATGAGCAGCATTACCCGTGATGATTTAGTAGAATATCACCAAACTCATTTCCGTCCTGATAATATTGTCATTAGCATTGCTGGACGCATTACACCAGCACAAGCAGAGAAATTAGTAAATAAGATCTTTGGTGATTGGCAAATACCAAATTCCAGCAAACCTACTCTTAATTTACCACCAATTACTGGATCACCTAAATCTTGCCTGAAACCCTTAAATACACAACAATCAATTATCATGTTGGGTTATTTAGGACCATCAGTAACCAACCCAGAATATGCGTCTCTCAAGTTACTTGCTACCTATTTAGGGAATGGTCTTTCTAGTCGTTTATTTGTAGAATTGCGAGAAAAGCAAGGTTTAGCTTATGACGTATCTGCTATTTATTCGACTCGACTTTTTCCCGCTTCCTTTGTAGTTTATATTGGGACTGCACCAGAAAATACCAAAATTGCTTTTAATGGACTCCGCCAAGAAGTAGAATTGTTATGTACCACCGAACTGTCAGCAGAAGCATTACAAACTGCTAAAAACAAAATTATCGGTCAATATGCGTTGGGTAAACAAACTAATGGACATATTGCACAGATATATGGTTGGTATGAAATTTTGGGTTTAGGAATTGAATTTGATCAAAAGTTTCCCGAATTAATTAATAATGTCACTGCAACGGAGGCAATGACAACCGCTTGTAAATATTTACAAGCACCATATTTATCTCTCGTTGGACCAGAAGAAGCCATTCAGACAGCTACTTTCTAAAACCTTAAATTGCGTAGGTTGGGTTGACGTATGTTACCCAACAAAATCAAGTCTTGGAAATATTCGATTATGTTTTATCTTCACACCAAAAAGATTAAAGGCAAACAAAGCGATCGCCACAGGGTAAGATCAGCATCGGAAAGTTATACAAAAATTCTATGAAATTTAGTTTGATAGCAAGTATTCCCAACTACATGAGCGCAAATTCTTGGTATTGCTTACTCTTGTTAACCACCACACCCGCGTTAATTAGTTCCTCTGCTTTTATATCAACAGCAGCAGCGGTTAAAATTGCCCAAGTCAACACAGAAGTTAAAATTAATCGTCCTCCTCTAAACTTAGGTAGTCAGGGTGAACGAGTTACAGAACTTCAAGCCGCTTTGACGATTTTGGGTTTTTATTCAGGTGCTGTGGATGGTACATATCAACAAAGTACCATTATTGCCGTTGCCCAATTTCAGCAAGCTGCTGGCCTAAATCCCACTGGTAATGTAGATAATATCACTTGGCAAAAACTGTTTCCCAGCCCATCAAATATTATTACTTCCGCACCTAATGCTGCCAGTAGTTTTACGACTGTTCCTACCCAACCGACCAGATTCACAAAACCACTGACTACTAAACGCACCACCAATCAGCCTAATTCTAGTATTCAACCCACTCCTCTCAATCAACAAATGCCCGGTATTCAATATACTCCCGAAGGATGGCCAATTTTACATTTAGGTACAAGTGGACCGGAAGTAATTAAATTGCAAAAACAACTAAAAATCCTGGGTTTTTTAAATGGTAAAATAGATGGAGATTTCGGAAGATCCACAGAAGCCGCAGTCAAAGCTGCTCAAACTCGTTATGGTTTAAAACCTGATGGTGTTGTCGGTGGTGGTACATGGAAAGTGTTCTTGAACCGCACTTCCCAGTCACGTTAATCTTGTTCTCGTCATCAAACTATGAAGCACTTTCTTTTAACTTGGATCGGGACTGCGGTAGCATTATTAATTACGGCTAAAATTGTTCCTGGAATCATTCTCACTAGTTTTGTTGCTGCCTTAATTGCCGCTGTTGTGATTGGTTTAGTAAATGCCATTGTGCGACCAATTTTGCAGATTTTAGCATTTCCCATCACCTTAATTACTTTGGGTTTATTCACCCTAGTGATTAATGCCTTAACGCTATGGTTTGCCAGTGCGATAACTCCCGGTTATGGTTTTGAAATTCGGGGTTTTATTCCTGCTTTTTTAGGTTCAATTGTTTTATCAATTGTTTCTGGTATTATTAATCAGATTGTTAATGCAGTTGATTAAAATATCAGGTTTTCACTTTTAGCAACGGCTACTGTGATTGTTGCTGGTGCTTCTGGTAATCGGAAAATCTGTTTAGGAACTAATAACATTATTTCCGTAGATGTGATTTCTGAAGCTGCAAGAATCGCGGAAGCCTCTGCTACGCTAGATGTTCCCACTAACTTAGTAATAGTATTATTAGGATTGGGAACAAATACATTATTTAAAAGTTCGGCACTAAAGGTTTTTAAAGGTAGTTTTTCTAAGTTACAAAATTCCAATAAACCAATTTCTGAGGCTTTTTTATCAATAGTTGCAATTCCAGCTATTTCATGATATATAAGTTGATTTTCCTGAAAAACTTTTTTGATTACTAAATTAATTAATTGTTGGGAAATTCCTTTTTGACAACCAATTCCTACCCATAATTTTTTTATAACCATATTATCCACTTTCTTTGACAACACTAATAAATGGGGTGTAAAAATAGCGAGCAAGATGCCCGCACTACAAGATTGATAATATTTCTCCAGAAAAATGGCAAAGGTATTGCTATTTAACTCGAACATTTTGCTTGATATCGTCCCAAAGCCATTAAAGGAAAATACTGCTGATAAAGGTGATACTTCAAATAAAAATGGCAAGGGAAGCCCGTTCCGGTAAAGTATTCTTCATCCCAAGTACCATCTAATTTTTGTGTTTCTAACAGGTAATTAATCCCCTTTTCAATACTATCAATAGCTAATTTATCCGTAGCTTCACCTGCTGCTATTAACCCAATTAAAGCCCATGCTGTTTGGGATGCTGTACTGTCACCTTTTCCTTTTAAACTAGGATCATTGTAACTAAAACAAGTTTCTCCCCAACCACCATCAGAATTTTGTACTTTCACTAACCAAGCTGCACCCTGATTTATATCTCTAGCATATTTCAAAGGATTAATTAAAGCCAAAGCTGATAAAACGCCGCTAGTTCCATAAATGTAATTTACACCCCAACGTCCAAACCAACAACCTTCTATTTCTTGTTCCTTCAAAAGATAATCTAAAGACTTTTCTAAATTATTTGCTGGAATTGATAAATTACAAGCCCCCAACATTTCCAATACTCTAGCAGTGACATCAGCCGTATTTGGATCAATCATCGCTTTCAAATCACCATAGGGGACAGAATTGAGCCATTCTTGATCATTATCAAGATCAAAAGCCGCCCAACCACCTGGTTTACATTGCATTGTCGCAATCCAATTTAAAGCCCTATCAATAGCTTGTTTTTTTAGTTCCTCATTCCGCAATTTTGCTTGATGTAAAGCCATGACAACCACAGCCGAATCATCCACATCTGGGTAAAAACGATTTTCAAATTCAAACGCCCAAGCACCGGGTTTTCCCTGCTTGTTTTTGACATTCCAATCACCATAATCGAGAATTTGTTTCTCTATTAACCATTCTCCAGCTTTAACAATAGCCGGATCATTTGGGGCAAAACCTGAATCAATCAAAGCCCGAATCGCCCAAGCTGTATCCCATACAGGAGAAACACAAGGTTGGACACAGTAACTATTTTCTGTTTCAATGGCGAAATTATCAACTGCTTTTAAACCTCGTTCGATCACCGGATCATTAGCATCATAATCTAAACACTTTAAAGCTAACAGAGAATTTAACATTGCGGGAATAATTCCCCCCCAATCACCTGTAACTTCTTGACGTTCTAGAATCCATTTTTCTGCGGCTTTAATTCCTTCATTTCTAAAAGGAACAAAATTAATACTTTCTGCTAATTTAAAGCCATCATCAAGGATATTAAAAATATCTGACCAATCACCATTTTTTGGTAATTCCCAGCAGACATTATTTACACCTTCAGCATATAATTCATCTAAATTAATTGGCTGATCAATGTTAAAAATTGGTTTTCGATCAAAGACAATTAATAATGGTACAGTGCTAGAACGCGCCCAACTCGAAAGTTCATAAATGTTGAAGAAAAAATTATCGGGTAGTAACATTACCCAAGGTGGCAAAGAAGGCAGTCCGCGCCAATTATAACAGCCAATTAAAGCTAGATGTAACTTTGTAAAAATCCGAGTTTTGCTAATACCACCTTTAGCTAAAATTAGAGATTTCGCTTTCAGCAATGCGGTATCTGTAGCGGGTACACCTAACAATCTTAAAGCCATATAGGCTTCTACAGTTGTGTTTAAATCTCCACCATCACCATAAAACAATTCCCAACCTCCATGTTCTCGTTGTTGAGAACGGAGATAATTTTCAACTTTATGTAAAGGTCTGGTTTTCTCAGTTCCCCAAATCTTATGTAATAAAACAGCTTCGGAAGTGATGGTAACATTAGACTCTAACTCAGCCCACCAATAACCATCGGGATTTTGAATAGAAAGTAGATGTTTTTGACTTGCGGCTATCGCATCAACAACTTGCTTGACTTTTATCCTATCTTGTGTTTGCATCAAATACCTACCTCAGCACCAAACAATATTTAAATAACATAACCGAATTACGAGAAAATTCTTCCGCAAAATCAGCAAACATTGTATTATATGCAAGTCAGTAAAAGAATTAAATTTGTCTGTTAAATTTTAAATTGGAGTACAGCAACAGTTATGGCAACAATTATATTCAGTTTGACCCTTCTATCCTTAGTCATTTGGTTATTTTTAATCTTATTTTGGGGGCAATTTTGGCAAGTTAATCACCAATTAGAAGCAAATCAAGATAAAGATATTGATAACAACATCTTACCGACCGTGTGCGTAATAATTCCTGCCCGTAATGAAGCCGATGTCATTCCTGTTAGCTTGCGATCGCTCCTCCTTCAAGACTATCCTGGTAAATTCACCATCTTCTTAGTAGACGATCAAAGTAGCGATGGTACAGCCAATGTTGCCCAAGAAGTAGCCCACAACCTCGACAAAACCCAGCAATTGCAAATTGTTACCAGCACCTCATTACCCCCAGGTTGGACAGGCAAATTGTGGGCAATGGAACAAGGTTTACAAACAGCCAGTACCTTGACACCAGACTATTTTTTACTTACTGATGCCGATATAGAACATGATCCCAGCAACTTGCACCGCCTAGTTGCCAAAGCCGAGGCACAGAAATTAGACCTCGTATCCATCATGGTACGCTTACGCTGTCAAAGTTTTTGGGAACAACTATTGATACCCGCTTTCGTCTTTTTCTTCCAAAAACTTTATCCATTTTCCTGGGTAAATAATCCCAAAAAAGCTAATGCTGCCGCTGCTGGAGGTTGTATTCTCATTCACTCAGAAGCCCTAAATAGAATTGGTGGGTTGCAAATAATTCGTCAAGCCTTAATTGATGATTGTTCCCTAGCCAAAGCCGTTAAATCAACTCACGGAAAAATCTGGCTAGGATTAAGCACCCTAACCTATAGCTTACGTCCTTACGACTCCCTGAAAACAATTTGGGATATGGTCGCCAGAAGTGCTTACACACAACTAAATTATTCCCCTTTCCTGCTAATAGGCAGCCTGTTGGGAATGACTTTAGTTTATTTATTACCACCGATAGCAATTATTTTCGGTCTGGTATTGGGGAATTGGATAATTACCCTGATTTCTTTCATCGGATATCTACTGATGACTTTTGCTTATTTCCCAATTATTCGTTTTTATAAATGTTCTCCAGTTTTTGCTTTTAGCTTACCCATCATTGCTTTTTTATATACTTCTATGACAATAGATTCAGCATTACAACATTGGCAAGGACGTGGAGGTGCATGGAAAGGTAGAGTATATACCCGTTGACAAGATAAGAGAAGCAAGAGAAGCAGAGAAAGAAATTTCCTTCTCTCTTCATCCTCTTTTTTTGGCTACAGTATTGTCAGGTTTGAGAATATTTATGAATTAGATCCCCGATTTCTTAGAGAAGTCGGGGATCTTGTTAGGGGTAAATAATAATTGTGTGACTGCTGTTAAAGTTTTGAGTCCTTTTAATGAACCTGTAATTAATCGAGTCGCTGCTAGGGGTTGACGGATGAATTCCCAAGCTAAGGGTAAAGGTTGTAATGAACCGTCTGCACCAATGGCTGATGTGATATTGGGGATGTCATGATGAGCATCATCGCTAACTACTCGCAGGATGGCTATTTGTACCTGTGGAGAAACTGGTTGCTGGAAAAATTCTAGAAAAGCGTATCCTTCCATATCTACAACGTCAGCACCGGATTGTTCATATAACTGGCGTTTTTCTGTGGCTTTATATAAGAGGCGATCGCTCGTTAACCCTTTGACTAAAGATACACGATCACCAAGTTGATTATGTATATCTGCGGTGAAGGAATTATTGCCCTCTTGCAGATTTCCTTGATAAAGACAATTTTGATATAAAACAATATCTCCAATTTGATATTTTTGGCTCAAGCTACCGCACAAACCCATCATCAGCATCCGATTTGCTTGACCATGGGTGAATTGTTGTAAATATTTCCGCACTGGTTCGATTCCCATTGGTATCGCTAATACCTTGGCTTGGGAACTGGGGACGCGACTTAATCCGCGACAGACGGCTTGATATTCTGCTCCCTGGGGGACTAAGATCGTAACCATTGTTATCCTAGAAGTTCTATACTAACCTGTCAGTTATCAGTGATCAAAAGACCGATGACTAATTAATGACTAATGACTAATGACTAAGATAATAATTTTATCAGATGGTAAAGACTAATAACTCAGAATCCGCCCGCGAAAGCTTCAATATTTCCAAATTAGCGATTAAGTTTTCTTGGTTGACGGTGTGTTTTTGGATAGGTATAGCGGTAGCTGGTGTCCTGGCCTTGAGTTCCCTCAAATATGCTTTATTTCCAGATATCACCTTTCCGGTAGTGGTGGTAAATGTCCAAGCACCTTTAACATCGGCCTTAGATACGGAAGAAAAACTCACTAAACCACTGGAGGAAAGTCTCAAATCACTGGTAGGACTTGAGGATATTCGTTCATCAACTTATCCTGGTCAAACTGCTGTAGTTTCCTCTTTTGTGGTGGGTACAAATTTAGAAACTGCGACTAATAAAATTTCTCAGATCGTTAATCAATTAAATCTACCTAAGAATGCCACTAAAAAAATCATCCCTTTGAATCTGAACGAATCAGCGGCTGTTAGCTATGCCATTGAAAGTTCTTCTGGGAAGATTGATAATTTACGGCAACTGGTAAAAGATAAAATTGTCCCTAGCATAGCTAAATTACCAGGAGTTCTGAAAGTCTCTCTGTTAGGGGAAGTGAGTACGAATGCACCACCAGCAACAGCAACAAATGGATTACCCCCAGCCGGTACTTTAATCAGATTCAATGGTAAACAGGCTTTAGCCTTTCAGGTCATTAAAAAAGGTGATGCTAATACCTTAGAAGTAGTTAATCGGGTAGAAAAAGAAGTACAACAGCTAAGGTCTGGCTTAAAAGATGTTACTCTCACTTTAGCTGCTACCCAAGCTGAATATATCCGCAACGCCACCCATTCCACCATAGATGCCCTGATCGAAGCGATAATTTTATCAATTGTCGTCATCTTTCCCTTTTTATGGAATTGGCAAGCTACCCTAATTTCTGCCTTAGCTATTCCCATATCTTTGTTAGGAACATTTATCGTCATGGCGATATATGGCTTTAACTTAGAAACTATCACCCTGTTAGCCTTAGCTTTAGTCATTGGCTCGATAGTAGATGATGCCATAGTTGATGTAGAAAATATCATGCGGCATATCGAAGAAGGGAAAACCCCCCGCGAAGCCGCTTTGATAGCCACTAATGAAATTGGTTTAACTGTCACCGCAGCTACTTTGACAGCGGTAGCAGTATTTTTGCCTATTGGTTTAATGGGTGGAGTCATTGGTCAGTTTTTTAAACCCTTTGGGATTACCGTTTCTGCTGCCATGCTGACATCTTTGTTAGTAGCCCGAACCTTATCACCAGTCTTAGCTATTTATTGGCTTAAAGCTAAACCATCCAGTTCTCCTCAGAAGCAAAGTAAAATTTGGCTAGAATTTGATCAAGCTTATCGTAACTTGTTAGCCTGGTCTTTGCAGCACCGCTTGATAGTTGTTGGGTTAGCTATAAGTAGTTTAATTGCTGGTCTTGCCCTGATTCCCCTAATTCCCAAAGGATTTATTCCTAAACTTGACCGAGGAGAATTTAATATTGTCTATACTGCTCCTCTACCTAGTGTTCCTGGGGATCTTGCACAAGGGGTACAAGGAGGACTAGGACAACCAGGAGGACAAGCAGGACAAATGGAACAAATGGAACAAGAAGATAAATTAGGAAATTCTTCTTTATCTGCTGCGGCTTTGGCTGCTGCATCATCTTCTATTCCTTTAAACGATTCTTTGGATGTTGCTAAGAAACTGGAAGAAGTAGTGAGAAAGTTACCCGCAGTGGCAACGGTATTTACTACTGTGGGTTCTCGTGAAGGTGAACCAAACAAGGGGACGCTATACGTTAAACTCAAAGCAGAGCGAGAAGTGAAAACGGCAGAAGTACAAGACCAACTCCGTGCCGCTTTGCCAAAATTGGCGGGTGTAACTACAAGTATAGAGGATATTCAGTTTGTTGATACGGGTGGACAAAAACCTTTACAAATAGCTTTACAGGGTGATGATCTCAAAGCTTTGACGACAGCAGCTAAAGCGGTAAAAGCTCGAATTGAGAAAATATCTGGTTTTGCTGATGTGACTATTACAGGTGCGTCTCATCAACAAGATGGGATTTTGCAAATTGAAAGGTTGAATAATCAGCGAGTAGTTTATATCGGCGCTAACCTGGGTCAAAATTTAACTTTAGGTAATGCAACTGATCAAGTCGTAGCTGAAGCTAAAGCTGTGATGCCGGCTGGTGTGTCTTTGAATTTAGGGGGAGATTCTGCCCGTCAAAATCAGGTTTTTGGGAGTTTTGGCACAACTTTGGGATTATCGGCACTTTGTATTATTGTGGTGCTAATTTGGTTGTTTAAAAGTTGGGTAGATCCCATAGTTATTGGTCTTTCTTTACCTTTAGCAGTGGTTGGGGCGTTGCTGGCACTGCTATTTACAAAAAGTGATTTTGGGATGATATCTCTGATTGGTTTTGTGTTTCTGCTGGGGATTACTAACAAAAATGCGATTTTAATCGTAGATTACATTAATCAGTTACGGGATTCTGGACTAGAACGGACTGAGGCAATTCTTAAAGCTGGACCTGTACGTTTACGTCCCATTATGATGACAACTGCGGCAACAATTTTGGGGATGGTTCCTATTGCTTTGGGTTTAGGTGCGGGTTCGGAATTGCGATCGCCTATGGCTGTATCTATAGCTGGTGGTTTGGTAAGTTCTACTATTCTCAGCTTGTTTGTTGTCCCGGTATTCTACGCCATTTTAGATGATTGGTTTCCCAGGAAGAAGGTGAAAGGAAACGGATAAATCTTTCAGATCCCCGATTTTTTAGCTAAGTCGGGGATCTTAGTATTTTATACTATGCTGATAAAGCTTAACTTTTCCTGGAAATGTCGTCAATTTTTTTTCCTCCACTTATTCAACAAATTAATAGTGAAATCTGTGCTAATGCAGATGTTAAGTTATTCGGATTACGCCTGGATCTCATGCACTCACAAATCAACGGTAATAAATGGTTTAAGCTCAAGTATAACCTGGTAGAAGCTAAAGAGAGGAAATTAACGACAATTCTCACCTTTGGTGGTGCTTATTCTAATCATATTTATGCTACCGCTGCCGCAGGAAATCTGTTTGGTTTTCGCACTATTGGCTTAATTCGTGGAGAAGAAAATATTCCTTTAAATCCTACTCTAGAATTTGCAGTAGCACAGGGAATGCAATTAATATATATTGATCGTCAGACCTATAAAAAACGCCATACAGAAGAATTACAAAATCAGTTAAAACAGCGATTCGGGGAAGTATTTATGATTCCTGAAGGGGGTTGTAATTTAAATGGTATGCGTGGCTGTACAGAAATATTACAAACAGTTAAAGGATTTGATACTATCTGTTTAGCTTGCGGTACAGGAACAACATTAGCCGGGATGACACTATCATTAAATCAAGAACAAAAAGTAATTGGTTTTCCTGTGTTGAAAGGTGGTGATTTTCTCTATGAAGATATCAATAACTTATTAACAAATTATCTAGCTTCTGATTTACCAACACCTGTTAATTCTCCCGCACCTTGGCAACTTGTATCTGATTATCATTTTGGTGGTTATGCTAAGGTGACAAATAAATTAAAGCTCTTTTGTCAAGATTTTCAACAACAACATGATATCCCTTTAGATTATATATACACGGGCAAAATGTTTTATGGAGTTATGGATTTAATCACCAAAGGGTTTTTTAAATCGGAATCTTTGCTATTAATCCATACTGGTGGTTTACAGGGGAATTAAGCGTGTAAATTAGCCTGTTCTTGTAACCAAGGATCTACAGGTTGTCCGTCTTTGCGTTTTAATTCTATTTCTATGACCATGACTTCTTTTGAACCGGGAGGTGCAGGTTTTTTGTGAAAGATAATCTCGAAATCTAAGGGGTTTTGATTATGTTCTTTTAACCAATCTTGAACTTTTGTCAAGGCAAAAAATGATTGTCCTTGAGCAAACATTTGGGTAATTTGCATTTGTAAGGTATAAGGATTAATGCGACTCATTTTTATTGACTCCTTTGGTATTTATTTGGAATTATTATCTGACGCAAAGGCGCAAAGGCGCAAAGAGGAAGATTGAGTTTTTCATTCTTCGGTGTTGAAATCTACTTTATCATAAATATCTGCTAACAAGATTTGGCAGGGAATAGAAGATAGGTTTAAGCTACTATCTCCATCTGTAAATTCAGAAAATATCCATTTATTATTATCGGTTTTAAAATATTGTTCAATGTGCATTGTGTATTGGTCAATTAAAATATATTCTTGTAAGCTGGTAATTGTCCGATAAGCTGCAAACTTTTCATCTCTATCATAGCTTTTGGTAGATTTTGATAATACTTCTGCAATCATCACAGGATTTACTAAGGTGTCTTTTCTTCCTTGTTCATATTCTAAGGGAGTTTTCACAACCATAATATCAGGGTAGGTATGAATTTTTCTGGTGGGAATCCAAAGACGTTGATCTGTGACAAAGACTTGATAAGGTTGACGTTTGAGCGCAAAATTTAACATTGCGTAAAAATTGCCTGCAAGTTGGTTGTGATTGGGTGTTCCGCCTGTCATGGGTATAATTAATCCGTTGATATATTCGTGACGTATTTCTGAGTTTACCTCTAATTCTAGGTATTCTTGGGGTGAATAGTAGCGTGTTTGTTGTGCGAGGGTCATAATTTTAATTTATAGGTTTTATGGGTTGGATGTCGCTTCTACAAATTTCTCGACTAAGTTATAATTATAGTCTAGCAGTTTGTTTGAATTGATAAAACATGAGTGGTGAGGACAAAGAACTTATGGTGATATTGTTGTCTTTAAATTTTGAGATTACAAATCATACAAATCCTTAAACCATTTAACAAATATTTGTGCTTTAGGATGTTGTGGATTTAGAATTTCCTCCTGAATAGCATTATGTAATTGTCTTCCTGGGGGTTTTTGCCAAGCTAACCAGGAATAAATATAGGCTTTATCAATATGTTCATCTATAAATTTTGCACCTTTAGTCTTTGCTTCTGTCACTACTTCCTGTGCATATTGCCAAAGAGGTTCGCTTTCAGATGGAATCATGTAAGCTAAAAATGTTTCTAACATACCTTTCAGTTGATTATCTGGCATAATCCAAACACCAAACTTCTTATCATCTAGTGTCTTAATAATTAATCCTGTTTCTGGAATTTGTTCAGGAAGAGGAGGAATACTTTCAATTTGCGAACAAGCATTTCTGATACTTTGCCAACGCTCGGCAGCATCTTCATCCGCGTCTAATATCAAACCTAGATGAGTTAATCCTGTTTCTTTTAGTCGGGTTGATATCATATAAGGATTAATAAATCCATCACCCCCATGAGGTTGAATATCAACAGGTTCTTTACCTTTTTTCCAAGTAATTCCATTAGCTTCGATCAGATATGGTATCACTCGCTTATCTTGTTCACCTTCAACAATGAGCCGTTTGGTAATCATGAGATGCTTGGATTTATCACTGCTTGCCATTATTTAACGTACCTCAATATTTTCTTCAGCAGCAATGACAATTTCAGGCTCAATAAATACTACACTCTTTTTTTTATTTCTCTCAATTCTATGAATTCTAATACCATGATTAGTTACATCTTCTTGTTCTGCAATATCAGCCAAACTTTTCCAACAATCACTATTATGTGTAGTTGCAAAAACTTGTACATTTAATCTTTTCGCTGTATCCCAAATCATTTTCCACATACCCAACATTGTCGTAAAATGCAGTCCAGTATCAATTTCATCTACAAATAAATATCCATCTTTAGCTGATACTATAGCTAATGCAAGTCCTAAAATTCGCCAAACTCCATCTCCCATGCTTCCAATAGGTACACGCTGTTTTTTATCACTAAGACGCACAAAAAAACCAGTATGTGAATCAGCAGCAGCAGAACGTAATCTCGCTATCTGAGTAGATTTTTGAACATTTGCTGTAGCAATACGTTCAATGTTTGGATCAATAATTTTCAGAGCTTCTGTTGCTAGTTCTTCTTCGGGAGTTAATACAACTGCCTCAAATAATTCTTTCATATTTGTGGTATTTAAAGAAGCAGAATTGACAAATACAGTCCTAGATAATTGATTTTTTTTGTCCCGGCTAGAACGTTTAATATATCTTAAAGATAAGCAATTATTATCTAATAAAGGTAGATTTAAAATTTCTTTAGCTTCATCTTCTCTATTCCAAACTACTCTGAAGTTTAGGCTTTTGAGATTACTTGATAACTCGTCGATAAGTTCTCTTTTTACTTCTGCATTTAACTCATTCAACTCTTCTAAATCAGCATCAATATGTAACTTTCGGCTTCCTATATTGACATAAAACTCTTCTTTAACATTGTCGTTAATTCCTGAAATAGAAAACCGACCATCTATATCAAATTGATGATCATAAAATAAATGACAAATATCAAGTTCGCGTTCTTCTCTTGGATCATCACTCCAAAAATACTCACCTCGGTTAATCATTATTTCGCCGAGTGGTTCAAGATTAGTTCGGGAACATAAAAGTTGAACCGCTTCTAATATAGAAGTTTTCCCGCTATTATTTTCACCAACCAGTAAGTTAATTCTGCCTAATTGCTGAAGTTCAAAAGATTTGAAACCTCGAAAGTTCTCTATTTTTACACTTTTCAACATGATTTTTAAGATGAAGACAACAGAGAAATAATGAAAGTAGGTTTATTATAACACCTCAGATCCCCGACTTCTCAAAGAAATCGGGGATCTAAATCCTATTTCAACGCTGCTAATAAATCACTTTTCGCAGTTTCTAAAGCTTCTGGTAATTTACTTGCGTCCCTTCCCCCAGCTTGCGCGAGGTTGGGTTTTCCACCACCTCCACCTCCACAGATTTTAGCTATGTTACCAACAAATTTCCCCGCTTGTACACCTTTTTTATTCACTTCAGGACTAAATGCTGCAACGATACTAACCTTCCCTGCTTCGGGAATAGAACCTAAAACCACAGCACCATTACCGATTTTTTGCAGCAATCTTTCCGCAGCAGCTTTTAATGATTCTGCGTCAATATCTTCCATTTGGGCGATAATTATTTTGTGTTCTCCGATTATTTCCGCAGTTTGTAATAAACTGTCAGATTTAACTATTGCTATTTGTGATTTCAGGCTTTGAATTTCTTTTTCGTTGTTGCGGAGTTCAGTTTGTAAAGTTGTGATTCTGTCGGGTATTTCTTCTGGTTTGACTTTAAAGCGATCGCACAAATCCTTCACAACTATATCACGCACATTCAAATAATCCAATACCGCAGCGCCAGAAACCGCTTCTATTCTTCTCACTCCAGAAGCAACTCCCGCTTCAGAAATGATTTTGAAAACGCCAATTTCCGCAGTATTATTAACATGAGTTCCCCCACATAATTCCATCGAAACACCAGGGAAATCAATCACGCGCACTTGATTACCGTACTTTTCCCCAAACATTGCCACTGCACCTTTAGCTTTTGCTTGTGCTATGGGCATCTCTTCTATTGTAGCAGGATGAGCTTCAGAAATCCAACTATTTACTAACTCTTCAATTTGGATAACTTCCTCAGCAGTTAAAGCGCGGGGACAGTTAAAATCAAAGCGCAATCTATCAAAAGAAACCAAAGAACCAGCTTGAGAAATTCCCTCATCAACAACTTTCTTTAAAGCAGCTTGTAATAAATGAGTTGCTGTATGATTAGCTTGAGCGCGACGACGACAAGCGGTATCTATTTGTGCGGTAATTTCATCACCAATTCTAATCGTACCACGTTCAACATATCCGAAATGAATAAAGAAATCAGACTCTTTTTTCACATCTTCAATTCTGACTAAAACACCATCACCAGAAATATATCCTTTATCGCCAATTTGTCCCCCTGATTCCGCGTAAAAAGGAGTTTTATCTAAAACAATTTGCACTTCCGTTCCTGCTTCTGCTGCTTCTTCGGAAACACCAGCAACTAATAAAACTTCGATTTTTGCAGTTGTTGTTAATTGGGTATAACCAATGAATTGTGTGGAGTGAATATGTTCTGCAAGTTTATCTAAAGAACCTTGTACAGTTAAATCTATGGTTTCATGTGCAGCTTTTGCGCGTTCTACCTGTTTTTGCATTTCTGCATTGAAACCATCAACATCAACAGTAATGTGATTTTCTTCAGCAACTTCTTGGGTTAATTCTAATGGGAAACCGTAGGTATCATAGAGAGTAAAAGCACTTTCACCACTAATGGAAGTTTGTCCTTGCTGTTTTACAGTTTGGATAATTTCTGCTAATAGCTTTTCTCCTCTATCAAGAGTTTTCAAGAAGTTACTTTCTTCTCTTTGCAATTCGGCTTTAATTGCAGCTTCTCTTTGTCGCAAATTGGGATAAATTGATTCCGAAAGAGAAATTGCGGTTTCTGCAACTTGGTTAATAAATTCCCCAGAAATTCCGATTAATCTCCCATGTCTGACGACGCGACGAATTAAACGCCGTAAAACATAACCTCTTCCCACATTAGAAGCGCGAATTTCATCAGCAATCATGTGAACCACAGAACGGACATGATCACCAATTACCTTTAAAGAAACTTTCGTATTTTCATCACTTTCGTAATAATCAATTTTGGCAATTTTTGCCGCAGTTTCAATAATCGGAAAAATCAAATCTGTTTCATAGTTATTCGGCTTCTTTTGCAGGATTTGTGCCATTCTTTCCAAACCCATTCCCGTGTCAATATTTTGATTTTGCAACGGGGTTAAATTACCTGACGCATCCCGATTATATTGCATGAAAACCAAGTTATAAAACTCGATAAATCGGGTATCATCTTCTAAATCAATATTATCTTCACCGCGTTCTGGGTGAAAATCATAATAAATTTCCGAACAAGGACCACAGGGACCAGTAGCGCCAGAAACCCAGAAATTATCATCTGCACCCATGCGTTTGATGCGTTTTTCCGTTACACCAATGGTATCGCGCCAAATGGTAAAAGCTTCATCATCGTCTTCAAACACACTGACAACGAGATTCTGGGGGGAGAAACCAAAGACTTGAGTGGATAATTCCCAACCCCATGCGATCGCCTGTGGTTTAAAATAATCACCAAAGCTAAAATTCCCCAACATCTCAAAAAATGTATGATGGCGGTGAGTTCGTCCCACATTTTCGATATCATTGGTACGGATACATTTTTGCGAAGTCGTAGCGCGTTTAAATTCCGGTATCCGTTGTCCCAGGAATATCGGCTTAAATGGTAACATCCCTGCGATCGTCAGCAGCACAGTCGGATCTTCAGGAACAAGAGAAGCACTTGGAAGCGGTTGGTGTCCGCGTTGGGTGTAGAAATCAAGGAATAAAGCGCGAATATCGTTACCGCTAAGATACTGGGGAGTTGAAGACATGAGTTTTTAAGAAATCAAATTTAATGAATTTAGGAAAATCTGCACAAAGCATCATTACTATTTATAACTTATGGGAGGAAATATGAAATATGCCCAATTAAGTTTATCAAACAAATAAAGATTGAATAAATGTTACAAAATGGATTTTTATTGGAATATTACTCGTCTTGTTACCAGTATCGAAGAAATATCTTTAACCAAGATTGTAATGTTTGAATGCGTCGTTTAGCTGTACTCTCTGCAACTGATGGACATACTTCAATTAAAAAGTCAGCCGCACTTTCAGGTTTAATATCTGAAAGATCATTTGCATTTTGCCAGTTAAACCATGCTGATCCAACATTTGATGATATAAATTGGTAAGCAAGAAATCTCTTTTTAGCTTCATTTTGTAACCGATGCAGTATATAACAACTAGCTGTTGGTTCTTGTCGTTCATTTGCCAAACCAAGAATTTCTGCTGCTCTTCGATAGTACCAATATTGTCTTTCGTGCAGTGCATCTATTTCCAAAAACTTCTGCCTGAGTGTTGATGGAGATGATGGATATTGAATTAATAAATATGCAAAATCTAGAACTCGTTCAAGGTTATCAGCTTGGGGAATATCACGAGAGAGAACTCTAATATTCTGCTGAACAGATTCTTCTACTTTGGGAATATCTTCTGTAGATATAGAATTAACAAAATATAGCTCTGGATTGTTGCTAGAAACTGCTAAATTGACTCGAAGTTCATTTTCTTGAAATTTTGCTACACAGTCTTGCCAGCTATTAACAATAGATGAGTTAATTTCATTTTTTGCGTCTTCTGCTGAAGAAAGAGATTTGATTGCATTTGCAAGTAAATTTGATTGATGATCACTTATATCAAGATGGAGGATTATTGTCCATGATCCTGGGATTGCTTGTGCTGGTGTGAAAGTGGGAAGTTTATTTATTGTCCCAATGTCTGCAATTTCTTGAAATAATCTTTCTAACTTATCAACTACATTGGCAAGAATTGACCAAGGCTTGTTTTCTTCAGGATTATCAATACGCACTGCAATTGATAAACTATCATTACTAAAAACTGTTCCCAAAGCGGCAAGACATGAGGTAATTAGTCGAGAGATATTGTCTTTCACTGGAAAATAATTTGCACCTTGATCAGAATTTAAAATTGCAGGACTATATATTTTTTTGAGTAAATTACTAGCATCTGACCAAATACGTTGATCTGAGTATTGATTGTATTGCTTTTGCCCTGCTATTCTTAAAAATGTCTCTACTCCTTCAGACCACTCATCTTTGATATCTAAATCATCTACTTTATCTAGAACTAACTGAATCAAAGATTGAAACTGTTTAATTTGCTTCCTTGTCCGAGGAGCTTTTGCATAATTTTCTCCCCAGGTAGAGATAAAATCCACCGTTTGTTCAGAAATAAGAGGATTATCTTCATAAAGACTCACCATCAAAAAAGAGTCTAGTGCAGGACTTAATAGTGCAAAACTAGGTAATTCCCAGTTGTTAACACAAGAAATAAGACCAATAATACTAATTCTTAATGGACTATCAGCAGTTATGTTATGTCGAGACAATATTGATGCTAGAAATAACCAAATTACATCATTGTTGATTTCTTCTATATCTGTTTTAAGAAGTTCACGTCCCAAAACGCCCAAACCTATTTCTACAACTTGCTGTGATCCTAGTACAAGCAAGGTTGTAAAATCTCTCACACTTGTATCTAATTTTGTTAGATTAACAGATATTTTGGCAACTTCTTCTCTCGCTCCGTCGCTATCGCCAGAGTCTAAAAATTGCTGTACTTTAGTGAGAGTAGTTGTCATTCTGCTTGTTGTGTAGGAATAAAAGTGATACCGCAGCGAATTTCAATGTCAACACGAGCATTGCCAACTGTACGCTTAGGATCTTGAAATGATGGAGGTTGGGACTCAGGTCCGACACCACCTTGTTTACTGGCATTCTCAACGAAACGTCTAGCTCTCTTAAAAGGATTTTTTCTTTGTGCTTTTTGAGAGTCGCTACATTCCCCTTCAATCTTAGCAAGAAATGATAATCCCTCTTCATCAGTAACAGGTTTTTCTTCTGCCCAAGAACGGGTGTAGCCTCCTTTCTTTGTTATATCATCTCCTTGAGCTTGTACTGCTCCACGGTATGGCGCTTGGGAACTGGACATATCAAAACCTGAAATCTAGCTAATTTACTGTCCCAAATTTTACCACAAATAGATATTAGACTGGAGCAAATGTATATATAACTACTACATATCTATTTACGCAATAAATATCAGATTTTTGTATATAAAGGATTTCAGGCGTAATTAAGAGATCCAAATCACAGCAAATGCTGATATTGTCAGGAATACACAAGCTTTCTGTATTTTTGCAGAGTGAATAATTTATCCTAATTACAAAAAATGTATTTTATGATACAGAATATTTTTTCTCATTAAATAGAGAATTAACCAGCTTTATGAAGAAATAATTCAGAAGTCAGAATTTAATTCTGATTTATTATGTAATTCAAGTTGATAAATATTCCACTTAACTAAAAGCAGGAATTATCAAATAAGTTTCTGTTATTGTTCTATGTTTATTTTTGATAACCATATTGAACAGACATAACAGATTTACAACCATCAACATCAGATAAAAAGCCTAACTTAATTAGAGCTTTTCTAGCCGGAAAAACAGCAATGAATAAACGTATTCGCCCCTTATATCGCCTTCTAGCACTAGCTATAGGTTCAATGGTCTTGGCAATTTTCGCGCCCACAGTTGTCCAGGCCGCAGATCCTGTGACACTGGAATCATTAGACGCAACAACCAAACAATTACAAATTTCCATTGATACTACCTGGGTACTACTCACAGGCTTTTTAATATTCTTCATGCAGACTGGATTTTCGATGTTAGAGGCAGGTTTGCTACGCCAAAGAGGTGTAGTAAATGCCCTATTGGAAAACTTTATTGATGCCGCTGTCACCATTCTCATCTGGTGGGGTGTGGGTTTTGGCATTGCCTTTGGTACGAGTGCTGGTGGGTTTATTGGTACAGATACCTTTTTCTTGAGTCAATTACCCGTTAATGGTGCTTTTACCAATGGTGGTGTTCCCGGAATCGCTTCTGGACTCAATGCTTATACTTTGTTCTTCTTTCAGTTTGCCTTTGCGGCTACTGCCAGTACAATTACTACCGGGGCAATGGCTGGGAGAACGGACTTTATCGGTGATTTAATTTATAGTGCCATCATGGCTGCATTCAGCTATCCCGTAGTTGTACATTGGGTATGGAACTCCAGTGGCTGGTTAGCGAAAATTGGTTTTCACGACTTTGCTGGTAGTACGGTAGTTCACACCGTTGGGGGTTGGACAGCTTTAGTTGGTGCTTTTTTACTTGGACCCCGTCCTGGACGAACTCCTTGGGGACAAATTCCCCCCGCCCATAACTTAGGTTTGGCAGCTTTGGGAACTATGATTCTCTGGTTTGGCTGGTATGGCTTTAACCCCGGTTCAACCCTTGGTACTGGTAATCCTGGCTTAATTGGTTTAATCACCCTGAATACGACCCTGGGGGCTGGTGCTGGGGCGTTATCAGCGATGTTTTATCAATATAGTCGTTCAGGTAAATGGGATTTAGTCTATTGTCTGAATGGTTCTTTGGCAGGTTTGGTAGGTATTACCGCTGGTTGTGCTTTTATAGCACCTTGGGCTGCGGTTGTGATTGGTTTAACTGGGGGAATTTTAGTAGTTTTGGGTATTGATATTATTGAAGCGTGCAAAATTGATGACCCTGTGGGAGCATTTGCAGTTCATGGTATTAATGGGATGATGGGTACACTGGCAGTGGGCTTTTTGGGTCAATCAGAATTGACTTTGAATAAAAAAGCCGGTCTGTTTTTAGGTGGTGGTTTTGATTTGCTGGGTGTGCAGATTTTGGGCGTAGTCGCAGTATCAGTTTTTACTATTGCTTTTACCCTTTTAATGTTCACTGGACTCAATGCTATTGGTAGACTGCGTGTTAATCTTGAAGCCGATAAAGTTGGCATTGATAACTATGAACACGGTGCAACTGTCTGGCCTGATGTTTATGCAGTTGAGGAGTTTTTAGAGGAGGAAAAAAATCACTCCAAAAATCCTCAAGTAAGTCCGTAGGGTTTGCGAAATCAGTTGTTGGTGGGTTAGGTGCAAGCTAACCCACCCTCTGGCTAACACAAAAACACCAACCGGAAAAAAGTGATTTTATGGTGTTGACAAAAAATTTTCAGTGTGTTATCATATAATAGACGAGGAAGAACTATTTTAAATTAATAATGAAAATAGCCAGATCCCCGACTTCTTAAAGAAGTCGGGGATCTAAATTAAATTCTATTAATTTTTAGCTGCTGGTTGAGTGCCGGGAATGGTAATATCTATTGATGTTACATTGGCTGCTAAATCAGTTAATGGTTGTTTCATAGCAGCTTGATTTCCGACTACTAAAGTCACTAAATTCTCTGGTTTCAGGTATTTCTGTGCCACCCGTTTAACATCTGCTGCTGTAGTAGCAGTAATGGCTTTTTGATAACGAAATAGGAAATCAGCGGGATAACCATAATATTCGTATCGCATTAATCTGGATAATGTTTGGCTAGGATCTTGAAAGTTGAAAACAAAGGAGTTGAGTGTGGAGTCTTTGGCTTTATTTAATTCTTGGGTTGTGATATTTGCAGTTTGTAACCGTTTAATTTCTGTTTCCAGGGATTTAATGAATTGAACTGTGGTTTCTGTACGGGTTTGTCCTCCAGCTACGAATGTTCCTGGGTAGTCGAAACGGGGACTCCACATTCCATATACAGAGTAAGCTAAACCTTGACGCGATCGCAATTCATTAAATAAGCGTCCCCCAAAGCCATTTAATACGCCATTCATGACATCCAAAGCTGGATAATCAGGATTGTCGAATTTTCCGCCCAAATGACCAATTAAAACGCTACTTTGGGTGAGTTGGGGTTGATTAACAGAAAATACACCGCCTAAATTAGCTTGTGTGACTTGTGGTAATGGGGTTTTAGCAATTTGAGTATTTGCTTTCCAATCACCAAACTTGGCTTGAATGAGCGATCGCATTTTTTGAGAATTAAAATCACCCACAATCCCTAAAATGATCTGATTGGGGTGAAAATACTGTTGATAAAATTTCAGCAAATCATCACGGGAAATTTTATCAAGAGTTGCATACTCAACAGTTCGGGAGTAGGGACTTTCTTGCCCATAAATTAATTTTCTCAACTCTCGACTAGCAATACTATTAGGACTATCATTGCGACGAGCAATACCACCCCGAATTTGAGTTTTATCCAAATCCAACTTTTCCTGTGCAAAAGCCGGTTCTCGTAATACCTCACTAAATAGCCCAAATGCCATTTCTAGATCTTCACTCAGGGCTTCAAAACTAGCACTACCAGCAGCTTCTCCCATATCTGTTTCCACAGACGCAGCCCGTTGTTCTAATATCTCATTTAATTCATCTGCGGAATGCTTTTTAGTACCACCACTTCGCAATGTAGAACCCACCAAACTAGCTAAACCTGCTTTTTCGGGTTGTTCCCAACGGCTACCTGTTCTGATCAATGCTGTACCTGTTACCAATGGTAATTCATGATCTTCCATCAAATAAACTACCAAGCCATTTTTAAGTGCATACCGCTCATACTTGGGTAATTTAATTGCGGAAACGGGGGCAAATTTTAACTCATCGTAATGCTTTGCTGTTGTTGCTGCCCAAGAAAAATTCAAATTTACGAGCAAACAAGCAACAACAATCACCAATGTGAAAACAAATTTTTGTCCCTTAGCAAACTGGAATTTTTTGCTTTTCAAATTTAACCTCAACATATTTGTCTTCAATTTTGGTTCAGGATTGAAAGATTAATCCTTTTTGAATTTAAGAATTTTTAGGACAACACGGCGTAAATCAACAAATTATTAAAAATCTCCAAAAAGCTGGGATAATTTGCTTTTTTAATTTTTAATTATTAATTTTTAATTCCGCCCTGCGGTACTATCCTGGTTGTTTGGATAACAACTTCCCAACTATGCGATTTTCTGGTGTAAATGTGGCTTGGGCGACTCTTTGAATATCTTCAGGAGTGACTGCGGCAATTTTTTCTAATTGCCCAAATAAATTGCGCCAAGAACCGGTTTTGACTTCATATTCTAACAACTGCTCTGCCATGCCTGAGTTAGAATCAAGGCTGCGTAATAATCCGGCTCTTGCTTGGGTTTTTATTCTTGTTAATTCCACCGCAGATACAGGTTCTGTTTTCAATTTATCAATTTCTTGGCGTAAAGCGATCGCTACTTGATCGACTGTTTTCCCAGGAGATGTGAGAGCATAAAAGAAGATGAGATTAGGATATTTATCCCCTGGAAAGCCACTAGAACCTTGAGCATTTAGGGCTAAACTTTGTTTTTCTACCAAAGACTTAAACAGTCTTGATGTTCTGCCGTCACTCAATAAACTGCCAATTATTTCATAAACTGCATTATCAGGATCAGTAACGGCAGGACGATGATAACCTTCTAAATACCAAGGTTGAGTAGCTAATTCTAAAGTAACTTCTCTAGTGGCAGTTTGTTGGGGTTCTACAGGTAGTTTTTGTTGGGGTTTGGGTTTAGCTGCATAACGCCCAAAATAAGTTTGTGCCAGTTTTTTCACTTCCGCAGGGTTGACATCTCCCACAATCGCAATTGTTAAATTACTGGGAGCATAATAAGCATCAAAAAACTTCTTAACATTCTCTGGTGTTAAGTTGCGAATATCTTGATCATAACCAATTACTGGTCGGCGGTAAGGATGAACTTTGAAAGCAGCATCTATGAATTTTTCCACCATTTGTCCGATAGGAGAATTTTCGACTCGCAGCCGTCTTTCTTCCAAAATTACTTCTTTTTCTTGATAGAATTCCCGAAATACAGGATCTAAAAAGCGATCTGATTCTAAAGACATCCACAATTCTAATTTATTGGCTGGAAAACTGTAAAAATAGCGAGTAGCTTCGGAGGAAGTAGTTGCATTTAAACCCACACCTCCAGCTTGTTCAACTATTTGCCCCATTTCGTTTTGTTTAACTAATTTGATGGCTTGGGATTCTACTGATTTAAATTCAGTTTCTAACCGCGCTATTTCATCTTTCTTACTATTAGCTTTTCCAGTTTTGATTTGGTTATCTAACTGTTCTAACTTGGCTAAAAGTGGTGCTTCGGCTTTATAGTCTGTAGTCCCGATGCGTTTTGTGCCTTTAAATGCTAGATGTTCAAGAAAGTGGGCTACTCCTGTTTGTCCATCTGGTTCATCAATCCCACCGACATCAGCATAGGTGAGAAAGGAAACTACTGGGGCTTGATGTCTTTCTAAAACGATGAATTTCAGTCCATTATCCAGGCGAAATTCTGTTAGGCGATTAATTACTTGTTCTAGGTAAGGTTGAATGGAATTTGGGGATTTTTGCAGGGCTAAAGCTGTTTCTGGGATCAATCCTCCACTAAATACCATTAATGCCAAAGTGGTGGCTAATAGCCGCCGGAATGGGGAATTTTTAACGTTACCCATGAAGAAATTTAAAATTGTCTGGTGCATAAGCAAAAGTTAAAGTAAGTTTACATTACTTGAGAAATAGACTACTTAACAAAAAGAGAGTTATCTTCTATTAAGCTTTTTGTATTTTTAGCATTTGATGTTGCACAATAGGGCTACGAATCTTGTTTTAAATATATCAAAATAACTACCATGCGGATTTTTAGTTCTCCTCCATCATCAGAAATGCAGACGCGTACACGCATTTTGCAAGCAGCACAACGATTGTTTGCAGCCAAAGGGTTCGAGGGAACTACAACCCGTGATTTAGCACAAACCGCAGGGGTAGCTGAAGGAACTCTCTTTCGTCATTTTGCCAATAAAAAAGCAATTTTGGTGGAAGTGGCTACTAGCGGCTGGGTGGATCTTCTCACGGATTTACTGACAGAACTTAGCGAAATGGGTAGCTATAAGGCGATCGCTGAAGTTATGCGCCGGCGGATGTGGAATTTACAAAAAAACGCCGATACCATGCGCGTTTGCTTTATGGAAGTGCAATTTCATCCAGATTTGCGCGATCGCATTCAAACAGAAGTTATTGATAAAATGACAGCCGTTGCTGAAGCATTTTTTCAAACCGCAATAGATAAAGGCATCTATCGTCAGATGGATGCCAAACTTGGAGCTAAAGTTTTTTTAGGTTTATTTGCGATCGCCGGTTTCTCCGATAATACCCTCATAGAACCCAACGCCTCCCCCCAAGAAATGCAAAAAATGGCGGAGGGACTAGCGGATATTTTCCTTAACGGTGTCTTAGCAAAAGAATAGGCAGGAGGCAAGAGGCACTGTACGGGCGAAGCATTTGGAGAACTATTTTTGGCAATGACCGATAATTTATCTTCCAAATGCTTCGCCCCTACTGACCACTGACAACTGTACGGGCGAAGCATTTGGAGAACTATTTTTGGCGATGACCGATAATTTATCTTCCAAATGCTTCGCCCCTACTGACTAATTACCCATTGCTTGCGCTTGATGACTCCACTGTTGCACTAATTCAACTGCTGGACACAAATCCCGATTATGCAATGTTGCTACTTGCAAACGCATAACTTGTCTATGTAATCTGTGAGTCGGAGTTTGGGCTAATTGGGCTATGGAAATAACCCCAGAGTGAAGCAATATACCGCAATATTGAGTTCCTACACTGGGAACACGGGCTAAACCTGCCAAAACAACCCATTTATTCACAGAATGGATATTTACCTGTAATTTACCCGCTAATACTATTCTCTCTTCTGGAGTTTTTCCTCTTTTAATTAGTTCTTCTGTGGTATTAATGCCACAATTCTTTAATTGAGCTTGATCTTCTGCACTCAATCCTGGTAAATCTTTTACAGGCCAATCTGATTTTTGAAGTAAATTTCTATTAGCTGCACGGTTAATGGTCATTTTTTGAGTTTTTAGTATGGGTTAATTTATGTAAAAATTCAGTATTTACAGGGATTTCTCCTTCTGAACTCTAACATTTTTATCAAATCACCATCCCTCTTTAGGACGGTATTACTAACATTATCACCTATAAAAAATGGAAACCTCAATTTATTTACTGCTCAACTTCCTGCATTAAAGGAGGTTCACCGTCAATAATGCCCGATAAGTGTCATCTGAAATCTAAAAATTTAATTACAAATATTAACTTAATCCTTGTCTACTAAGATCTCCGACTTCTTTAAGAAGTCGGGGATCTGCGGGATGTCATATATTCTTAACCTATAGTTAATTTTCCTTGCATTACTGTTACAGCTTGTCCAGATATAAAGACGCGGTTTGCTCCAGGATAGTACACTTTGACTACTCCACCCCGACTAGAAGCTTGATAGGCTAAAAATTCATCTTTTCCCAATTTATCCCGCCAAAATGGGGCTAAACAACAATGTGCCGCACCTGTTACCGGATCTTCATTAATCCCTAAAGTAGGGGCAAAAAAGCGGGAGACAAAATCATATTCCGAGTCAGAATCAGCAATGCTAGTAACGATAATATCAGCCTTAGTGAGAGTTTTCATCTGTTGGAAATTCGGCTGCATTTCTCTGACTAATTGCTCAGATTCTACTTCTACTAAATAGCCGAGAGAATTTTGGACAACAGATTTACAATTCACTCCTAAAACTTGACTTAATTCTGGAGGTGATTCTACAGCTTGAGAAAGGTTCACTGGAAAATCTAACTGAATCCAATCATTTTCTAGTTTCGCTGCAAGTACACCACTTTTTGGATAAAAACGCGCTTCTTGATTTGGTAATAAATGCCCTTGTGACCATAATACATGAGCGCTGGCTAAGGTAGCGTGTCCACACAAGGGAACTTCTACCGTCGGAGTGAACCAGCGCAAATTGAAACCGTCATCTTGTTTAATTAAAAAAGCGGTTTCTGATAGATTCATTTCCTGGGCAATATTTTGCATCCATGCTTCAGATTTTGGACTATCTAAAACACATACAGCCGCAGGATTTCCTTTGAATGGAGTATTAGTGAAAGCGTCTACTTGAGTAATAATTTGGGTCATTTGTAAACTATCTAAATCTATGATTCTGTGTGAGATTTTAGCCATTGTTCTAAATCGTTAATATCTCCAAAATCTAATAATGCTTCTCCCAGGTCTTCTAGCTGTGCTATTGTCAAGCTGTTAATACTTCCGATGTGGTGAGTAATCAATTTCCCAAACCGTTTCGATAATATTCGCAGCAGCAAGTTTTTCTCACCTTCTTGTCTTCCTTCTTCCTTCCTGTTCACCCTCCTGTTTAGCTTCTTGATATACCCTTGTTTGCTTAATATCACTCACTAAAAACATGGCTTCTATCTCCTGACGACTTAATTGTGAAAACTTTGACATCAAAACACTTTCCAGTAATTCTATAATACCTTGTCTTTCACTATCATTGCTAACTTCTGTCTTTGTTCTTGTCATCAAGTTTTTCACCAATTCCTGTGATTGGTTTTCTTTACTGACAATTAATTCAATTAATCCCATTCCTATTGACCCTGATGCTATTTCATCTAAATAAATTCGTTTGATTCGACCACTATTGACTAATTCTTGTTGGTAATTCGTTAATTTCTCTACATCTAAACTCCGTTTAGCAAATAAAGCTACCGCTTGCCAATCTTGTTCGGGTTTATATTGATTGAGATAAATGTTGATTTCTGTAATTAATTCCCAGTAAAACTCTGGTTTGTTTTGAAATTGCACCTCGACAAAATAGATAGGTTTTTCTTCACTATTTGGCATGAATATCCCATCAAATCGAAAGGCTTTTTCTTTGACTTCTATCTGGGGGTTGTCCCAGTAGTTCAAATAATAGAGTATGGAAGGTGAGGAAGATTTGGTAGAATATGGTATCTGTGTGCATTATTTATGATTTAATTCTGAGTTGGTAGCTTCTGCTAAATGTTTAATTAGTGTAGACTGAGGTAATGGTCCATGCAAGTGATTCCAAGGTAGAATTTTCTCAGTTGACCAATTACTATGAACATAAAAATCTAAGTCGGGAATTTGTCCTTTTAGTTGTTTAAAAGCCCGTTTGTAACTTCCCAAAGAGTCACCAAAATTGCGGGTTAATTCTAATAATTGAGAAAGTCGGCGATCGCCTCTCGACAACAAAGCCTGTATAATTGACCAATTATAGCTTTCTGGTCGAAATTCTATCCCTTGGGGTTTAATTTGCTTTTGTAATAACTGTAACCGCTTTTCTGCTTGCTTATTAACCCCAAACCATTGAAATGGTGTATGAGACTTAGGAACAAAGGTACTACATCCCAGGGTTAAGCGCAGTCCAGGTGCAGCTTTTTTAACATTTTCCATCATTTTTATAGTTGCGTCCACATCTTCCGCTGCTTCCCCAGGAATTCCCACCATTCCATAGAGTTTTAAACTAGACAAACCACCAGCTTTTGCATTGATAGCTGCTTGGATAATTTCATCATTATCCAATTTTTTATTGACAATTTTCCGAACTTTTTCCGAACCACTTTCGACAGCAATTGTTAATGATCTTGTATCGCGTTTTGCCAAAGTTTCAGCTAATTTAACAGTAACTGTATTGGTTCTCACCGACGCGACACTTAACCGCACATCATCATATTTTGGTTGACTAATATAATCTAATAATTCTGTAAATTCTGGATGTTGAGTAACAGAAGCCCCCAACAAACCCAAACGATTTGTAACTTTTAAACCCCGTTCAATTCCCGGAATTAAAGAATTTTCTAAACTCGCAGTTCTAAAAGGTAAAGTTAGATAACTAGCTAAACAAAAGCGGCACATTTCGGGACAACTTCGCACCACTTCCACCATATAAATATTTTCCCAAGCAGCTTTTTCTGTGACAACAGTAGAAGCAGAAAGAGTATTTCCTCGGTAAGTTTGCTTTTGGATAATTGGGGGAATTTCCGATGAAATAGGATTAATTGATTTTATTTCCCCATCGGGTGTGATATATTCAATTACATATAAACTAGGAATATAAATTCCCGGAACTTGGGCTAAAGTTTTTAACTGAGTTTCTCTATCAGCATTTCTGACTTTTTTATAAGTATCTATAAAATCACCCAGCAGATTTTCACCATCTCCCAATAAAATCACATCAAAAAATTCAGCATAAGGTTCAGGATTAGCTGTTAGAACTGGTCCACCACCAAAAATTAAAGGATGATTTTGATTGCGAGAATTAGCCCGAATCGGAATTTCTAAAGATTCCAAAAGATTAAAAATATTCACATAATCTAATTCCCAAGACATAGAAAAACCTAATAATTCTGGATGTCTAGGAAGTTGTTCCCGAATATCAGTAAATAAGCGACTTACCTGCAAATCATCACGCATAGCCAGAGTCGCCCATACCACCTGATAACCCAGACTAGTTATCCCCACCGTATACTCATTAGGAAAGGCGAAAATTACGGGAATAGCATCGTGATTGGGGGTTGCGGGCGTAAACAGAAGGCGTTCAGAGTTAAATACAGATGATGTCACAGTTTTTTTAGTAGAGTTATCTATATTTAATTTTAAGCCATAGAATAATCAAGTTAAAACATAATGTCACCGCGTTGGCGAGAATAACTGGGAAAGCACCGAGAATAATCCCATAGACTAACCACAGAAACAAACCACTCATGAAGACAATCAGCATCACATAGGAGACATCTTTCGCTGATTTTGTGCGCCATATTTGCAACATTTGCGGTAAAAAGGCAATAGTGGTTAATCCACCTGCAACTAATCCTAAAATGGTGATAAAATCCATGGTTAACAATATATCCTGATTTTCAAGATTATACGCCATTAATTGCACATATTTAGGCAAACACCCTCTAAATTAACTGTTGAAAATTTTTGTGAGATCATGTTATTTGAAGATCAGATTCAGAAAAAAATATTATTTGTAAGTTATTGTTTTGATGATAATTTGGGCATTCTCTAAGGATAGTTATCAATTGCAATCTCTAATTGGCTAGGAAATGAAACGATACATACCCTTTTTTTTTATGGCCTTTATTCTCTTTATAACAGTGGGAGATCAGGTATTACCAGGTGCTTTGGGAAAATCCAGCACTCAAACCCGGATAGCTTTGAATAATTTTGCTATTGACTTATTTTCTAATATTAAGCGTCCCAAAAACCCCAATACCCGCACAGACAAAGCACTAAAAGACCTAGAACAAAAAAGGTAGAAATATCAATCAACTTGCGGACAATCATCCCATAAAGTTGTAATTTCTCTTAAACTCTGATGAGTGCCATTACCTAAGATTAAATGATCTAAAATGGAAATAGCTAAAAGTTCCGCACCGGCTAATAATTGACGAGTCAATTCTATATCTGCTTCACTGGGTTCTAAACTCCCTGAAGGATGATTATGGGCAACTATTACCCTGGTAGCACCTTGACGAATAACTTCTCGAAAGATATCACGGGGAGAGGCTAACGTTTCCGTCGCCGTCCCAATTGTAATTACCTTTGTGCCTAATAACTTATTTTTCACATCCAATAATAACACGGCAAATCTTTCTTGATTTTGCCACATCAAGTCTTGACTCAGCACCGCAGCCGCAGCCATGGGACTATCAATCACTGTTCCGTCGGAGGGACGAGATAAAAAAGTCCGTTTACCCAATTCAATTGCAGCGAGGATAGTTGTCGCTTTTGCTGGTCCGACACCGGGAATTTCCATTAATTCAGCGGGGGAGACATTTCGTAAAGCAGCTAAGGGGTCACACTGACCTTTACCCAATTGCTGTAATATATATTGCCCTAAACCAACTGCGGATAATTTACCAGGGCCTTGTCCAGTACCCAGCAAAATAGCGATTAATTCCGCTGTAGCTAAAATTTTCGGTCCGTGAGTCATTAACCTTTCACGGGGGCGTTCATTTTCCGGTAAGTCGGCTATTCTCAGGCAATAAGTCATACCAATTGGGAATTTTGAATTGGGAATAATTGTCATAGCATTCAGCTATCAGCTATCAGCTATCAGCGAAAAGCAGAAATAGCAAAGAAGAGGGGGTATTGATTTAATTACCTGTATTTCAGATTTTCAGGTTGATTGCTGAGGACTGGGGGCTGAATGCTAACTCATTATTTATCCCTTATTTGTGCACACAATTATTCCTTTTTGACAATATCTTTAATTTTTGTAGATACTACCCGGAATTACTTATTGGTAAATTTGCGTAGCTTTGAGCATATGGTAAGTGATAATTAACTGAGTTAGTGCTAAGGGATAACTTTGCAGTGTTTCTCCAGTTGTACCCGCAATTTTACCCAATTCTGGATTACTTTCGCGATCGCACACACTATTTAAATGCGGCATATCATTACACATAATCTGTTCGATTTTATTCACCTGTTCCAAAGTTGCATGACCGTCAACTTCTAAAACATCCACTGGTTTTCCCATGTCTCTATCTAGTCCCAAGCGGATAGCTGATTGGGAATCACTACGACCTGCATGGATAATTTCTGTAAAATCGGGATGAGGAATTGAAGGACGCAGCACCAAGCGCACATTTAAACGTCCATTAGTTTCATCTATTTCATCATTGGGAGGATAGAAACTGACCACAATATCAGACCATTGCCGCTGAGGACGGATATACTGTTCCGAATCTGGTTCGCGTTTATCTAATTCTGCTAATACTTGTTCTGGAGTGTATCCCCGCTTTTGAGTATCCCGCTTCACCTTCCAATTAGCACGAACTGATTCAGGTGGTGCAAGATAGACTTTAACATCATAAGCATCACGGGCTACACGGGTGGAATAACCTAGTAACCCTTCAATAATCACAAATTTACTGGGTTTGATATATTGCGGTGGTTCAAAAGTGCCTGTGGAGTGGCTGTAAACCGGCTTGAGAATCGCCTGTCCTGTCCGTAACAGCGATAAATGTTGCTGCATGATATCCAGGTAGTTACAATCAGGATGGAGGGCTGTAATGCCGATTTCTGCCCGTTGTGTGCGATCGTAACGGTGGTAATCGTCTGTACAGATAATAGTCACATTTTCCGGACCGAGTACCTGAGCAATCCCTCTAGTCAGAGTTGTTTTCCCCGCAGCACTATCACCCACAATACCCAGAATAATTGGACGGCTCATGAATACCCCCTCTGACGCGAGTAAGTTTATAGAATAATCTTCAATTTTAGAGGGCAAATAAGCCCTTTCTTCAGAAAATCTTATCTTTGCAACATCTCTACATAAACTCCCTGGATTTTAATTATTCCCCACCAACAACATCCGCGCTTCTATTCCTTCCCATGTTGTCGGTGATACCCGCACGGCTGCTTCTTTGCATTGGATAATTAGAAAATTGGCGTAGAGATAATTATCTAGTGCCTTTGTTTCTTCCCCAGATAAATCAACCATTTCTGGAGTGAGATTAAAACCATTGAGTAATGTTTCTCTCAATGTTTTAGCAAAAGCTTGACGTACTTCTTCTGGTTGTTTATCATCAGGTATTTTAGCTTTTAGTGCTTCTAGTCGAGTAACTAACAAAGTGAAGTTTAGCTTTTGATTATAAATGTTCAATTTACTAACTTCATCAATGTATTTAGTAATATTAAATATAACGTAGCTGATGGGGTTGGTGATGCGGTTGGTAATGACTTTGGTGACAGTGCTGGTGTATGTTTTGTCGTTCTCAATGGTGATGGCGTAGGCATAGGAATTAGCGTTAGTGTAGGCGTAAGTGAGGGCATTCGCGTTGGCTTTGGCGTATTCCAAAGCATATGCGAAGGCATTGGCGTTAGCGTAGTCAAGGGCTATAGCAATGGAGAAGGCTTTGGCGAGGGCGATCGCAACTGCACGTTTCCCAACTGGTTTATAATCACCTTGAGATCCTACTGTGACTTCTTCCGCCCAATTTAATAAAGCTTGTAATTTTGGGGTATTGATATATTGTTGTCCTTCCTTTTCCATCAATAACAACAAATCATCTGCACCACCGCGCATGACTCCCGCAACTAACAAAAATACCTCTTTCCAACGTTCATCTGTCAAATGTTCCGTTACTAATTTTTCAATTAGACGATGATCATCAATATATTGGGCTGTTAAATATTCCTGTAGGGTTAAATGAGAAAAAGAAAATACATCTCTAGCACGTTCGACTAAAATTCCCTGTTCAATAGTAATAGCATCTAATATTTTCCCAGGATCTAAATTTTTCGGTGCATTATCATTATTAGATAGAAATTTTTGAATTTGATTTAAAACTTCTTGCTGAGAAAAAAATAACTTATCTTTTGCAAAATTATTATAAGCAATTTCAGCCAACATGATTTTTTCTAAATCAATGCCTAGTTGACGATAAATTGGTTCATAAGGTAATCTTTTTTCAGATGCCCATCTTCTCAATAAAATATCTAAAGCATTACCATATAATGTAGCTTTCTTTTTTGGTAAATCTTGAGACTCATCATACTCTAAACAAAGAAAAGTTAATAATAAGGGAGTTCTGGCTAATTCTCTAGTAGCTTTTTCACTGTTTATTTTATTCCGGCATTTTTCCGCAGTCCCTAATTTTTTATCAACTTCCGAATAAAACCAGTTATTAATAAACTGTTGAATTTGTTGATCATCAAAATCTGCAATAATGAATTCTTTGAAGTTATTGAACTTTTGACGATAGGCAGCAGTACGACAAGAAATTACAAATTTATTTTGCTTGTATTGCTTAACAAAATTTTGTATCCTATCAATCACTAATTCAAAATTTCTACTAGGTACTTCGTCTAATCCATCTAATAAAAGTAATAATTTACCTTGATTTAGTAATTTATTAGTAAATGCTTCTGCTTGTGGTAATTGACAAGCTAAAAACTCATTTGCAATAATATTTAAAATATTAACTTCATCCCCAGTAAATTGTTTTAATTCTATTAAAACTGGAATATATTGACTCTGAATTTGTCCAGAATTACCTTTAAGTGTTTCTAGTCCTATTTTCCTTAAAAATGTAGACTTACCCGCACCCGGTTGTCCCAATATCATTAAATGTGCATATTGGTTAGCAATTGTTATTCCATTTTGTCTAGCAGATTTTTCATTAGTCAATTTGCGACTACCATTTTGCCGATAATTTTCTTCTAATGCTGTTACTGATTCAAAATTTTTAATTTCACCAGGTTGTAAACATTGGACTTCTGTATAAATATCATCTAAGTTAACAAATTGAGACATTCCTAAAACTCGCAACCGATTATATCGCTTGTGATAGTTAAGAATGTATTGTTTAGATGCTTGATAAATTGATTTTTTGGTTTTCTGATCTAAGTCAATTCCTAAAATATTAATATACAATTCAGCAAAATGATTCACTGCTTCATCAGGTGCAACTTCCGGTAATCCCACCAATTGATCTAAACTAACATTATTTACGCCAGATAATTCTAATGAATTTAATATATCTGTTGCTGAACCTTCCACAACTACAACACGGCTCATTGTGCCACCTACAGGTTTTAAAGACAAGTTTCGTAATTCTTGAATTGTGTCACCTATAACCTGAGAAAGTTGATTTTTTCGCCGTTCAATTAATGCTTGTTTATAAGCAATAGATGAAGAAAAATTCCCAGGTTCAAGCATTGGCAATGCTTGACTATTCCTGAGTTGATTTTCATCACCTAAAGTCATAATTACTCGCATCTTTTCATCACCCCTTGCATTCATTAACGCCTCTTCCAGCAAAGGGTCAATTTTACTAATTTGGTCTTCTTTAAGGTTCATATAGTGTAGTTGGTATTTGAACTAAACCTTGACCTTGACGTTGCTGATTTGCTCCCAAATCTTGACAAGATGTCAAAATTTCATTTAATAAATCTAGCACCGACATACTTTTATTATACCGTTCTAATATTAACGCAGCCACACCAGAAACTATAGGTGTGGCCATAGATGTACCATTCCAAGCTTCATAACCTCCTCCTAGAACCGATGAATAAACACCTTCTCCCGGTGCAACTAAATAAGGAACATTATAAGATTGATAGTTAATTGTCATAGTAGTATTACCGCTAAAAGATGCAACTTGATGTCTATTGTTGATAGCACCTACAGAAAGTGAACCTTTACAGTTACCAGGTGTACGAGAACGGTTGAATCCTTCATTACCTACCGCACAAATAGGAAGTACACCTACAGTTATTAAGTCATCAATTAAGGAACTAAATAGCTCAAAATAACCTGATGGTAATGAAAGTTCACCCGCAGAAAGATTGATAATATTAATTTCTGGTTGTAGTGCTAACCAATTAAACCAAGATATCCAATCTGTTAAATTACATATACCGTTCGGAAACATAATACTGTTGATGATTTTTGCTTCGGGTGCAACACCAACTTTATTTCCACAAATTAACCCGGCAACATGAGTACCATGTCCATGTGTATCTTCAAATGGTACGGGTTGGATTTCTTGTGTTCTGGGATTTAAACTATAAGATTCAATTATTTTACCTTTTATTTCTGGGTGGTTTGCGTCTATACCAGAATCGAGAACTGCAACAGTTATTCCTTTACCTGTGCCTGTAAATCCTTGCTGACGGGCTTTAAGAAGAGATATAGCTTCTAAATGCCAAAGATCATCTGTTGTCAGAGTGGTTTTAGCACCTGCTATACTTCTTTCTGGTTTAATTAATTCTATTGGCAAATCCCGTAAAATTAAAGCATTAGGTAAATCTTGCCGTAGTTGTTCAACTTCTTCATCAGGTATATCAACAATTTTAGCACCTGTAATATTTGAATGAGTTGGATATTCGCTAATTGTATCTGTATCTTCCAAATAACTAATTATTTCTTGATATCCAGAATCTTCTTGCCAAAAATTCACCACTTCTGCAACTTGTGAGGGACGACTTTCGGGAGTGAATTTTCTCGATGCTAATTTTAAAGAACGTGCTACCGATGTCGTCTTAGGACGAATAATATAAACAGTCATCAAGAACCCCTCAACCAACTATTGTTATGCAACGTACTAACATATTAGCAAAATAATCGGCTTTAAAAGAGGATTTGGGGGTTGACATTTGATTTTAAATTTGTTATCATAGAGTTGATGAGGAAGAACTATCATAAAATAATTAATAAACATAAATCATGTCAAAACAAACACTAGGCTTAGAACAAAACTTATATGATTATTTGCTTTCAGTTTCCCTACGCGAACCAACTATTTTAACCCAACTGCGTCAAGAAACCGCTCAAATGCCAAGGTCTATCATGCAAATATCTCCTGAACAGGGGCAATTTATGGCATTGCTGGTAAAACTGATAGGAGCAAAGAAAACCTTAGAAGTCGGTGTATTTACTGGCTATAGTTCCTTAGTAGTAGCTTTAGCTTTACCCGCAGATGGTAAAATAGTCGCCTGTGATGTTAGCGAAGAGTATACCAGTGTAGCTCGCCGTTATTGGCAACAAGCAGGAGTTGCTGATAAAATTGACTTGCATATTGCCCCAGCTTTGGAAACATTAGATAATTTATTAACAACCGGAGAAGCAGGAACTTTTGATTTTGCGTTTATTGATGCTGACAAAAGTAACTATAATAATTATTATGAGCGATGTCTTGAATTAATTCGCCCAGGTGGACTAATTGCTATTGATAATGTGTTGTGGTCAGGTAAAGTTGCAGATACAGAAATCCAGGATAATCAAACTAATAAAATTCGGGATTTGAATCGCAAATTACATGAAGATTCCCGAATTACCCTCAGTTTAGTTCCCATAGCCGACGGATTAACCTTAGCTATGAAAAATTAGGAAAATCAAGCCAATGGAAGAACTACTTACCCTCAAAGAACTCCTGCACCAAGGCAATATAACAGAAGCCTTGTTAATTGTCGAAGAATTAGAAGAAATGAGCAAATCTGATAAACTGAATAAAATATTTAGCTATGGCATCATTTTACTTCTACACCTAATTAAACAAGCTGCTGAAAACCGCACCACTAGGTCTTGGAATCTTTCCATTCGCAATTCTGTCAAACAAATTCAACGCAGTAATTCCCGTGAAAAAGCAAAAGGAACTTACATGAGTGAAACAGAATTAGCAGCGACTCTAGAAGATGCTTATGATTTAGCCTTAGAAAAAGCCGCAATTGAAGCTTTTGAAGGTCAATATGAAGCAGAAGAATTAAGCAAATTAGTCCAACAAGAAGAGATCATAAAAAAGGCAATGAACTTAATTTGGGAAAGATAAATAAGACCCCTGACTTCTTTTTTATCTTCTTCAAGTGAGGTATAATGGGAGGGAGTTAACCGCAGATGGAAGAGGATAGACGCAGATAAACGCAGATAAATTTGTACTTCATTAGATTAAGAGGCATTGCTGAATTGATGTATGAAAGTAGAAAATTCCATCTCTTGAACTCTTACTCTCTGTGCCTCTGCGTCTCTGCGAGAGATAAATTCATACTTTTATTCAGCAACGCCGATTAAGAAATGTTCTAAATCTCCAACTTATCACCCCGAATTGAATAATCTAATAACTCCATTGGGTGCATGACAGAAATAGTTTTCCCCTGTAAATATTTACTAATCTGCAAACTACAACCAGGATTAGGAGAAGCAATTAAATCAGCGCCAGTATTTAATAAATTCTGGGCTTTTTGTTTACCTAATTCTTCCGCAACTTCCGGTTGTAACATATTATAAACCCCCGCGCTACCACAGCACAAAGCCGCGTCAATAGGTTCTTTTAAAGTCACACCGGGAATTTGTTTTAACAGTTGACGAGGTTGAACACTAATTTTTTGACCATGTAATAAATGACAAGCATCTTGATAAACTAAGGTGAGATTTTTATCAGTCAAAGGTGAAAGTTTAGCTGTTAAACCCACATTAGCTAAAAACTCCTGTGAATCCTTAACTTTCGCGGCAAATATTTTCGCTTTTTCAGCATATTCTGGATCATCTGCTAAAATATGACCATATTCTTTCAAAGTATGACCACAACCGGCAGCATTGATAATCACAAAATCCACATGAGTATCAGCAAAACTATCAATCATTTGTCTTGCTAAAACTTTCGCTTGTTCCGTTTGTCCTTGGTGTTCAGGAAGCGCCGCACAACAACCTTGAGACTTAGGAATTACCACCTCACAACCGTTCGCAGTTAAAACCCTTACCGTCGCTTCATTGACACCAGAGAAAAACAGCCTTTGTACACATCCTAAAATTACACCCACCCGATATCTTTTTTCACCCTTCGCTGGGATGATATCTGGTAAATTATCCTGAAAAGATTTAAGAGTAATTTCCGGTAAAATAGATTCCATAGCAGCTAACCGGGGAGATATGGCTTTAATTAACCCAGTTGCTTGTAATACCTTAGAAATTCCTAACTTTTGATAAACTAATAATGGAAAAAGTAAAATTCTTAAAAGATCAGGATTAGGAAACAGAGAAAAAATCAATTGTCGAACCAACTTATCAGGTAAACTGCGATTATAATTTCTTTCCACCTGATGTCTAGTAGCCGAAATCAACTTATCATACTGCACACCAGAAGGACAAGTAGAAACACAAGCTAGACAACCCAAACAAGAATCAAAATGTTCAACAGTAGCCGTATTGAGAGCAATTTCACCCTCATTAATAGCATCCATTAAATATATCCGTCCCCTGGGAGAATCCATCTCCTTACCTAATACCCGATAACTAGGACAAGTAGACAGACAAAAACCACAATGAACACAACTATCAATTAACTTAGGATCAGGTGGATGACTTCCATCAAAACCCTTCAAATTCTTAATACTAGCAGTATTATTAACAGCACCCTCTGAAACTTGCATTTCTCTTCTCCCTCTTCACTTCGTGTTCTTTGCGCCTTCGTGGTTCATTTTCTTATTTCTTAAATCCCACCCACAAACCGACCAGGACTTAAAATAAAATTACCATCAAACTGTGTTTTAATTCCCCGCATTACTGCCAAAGCATTACCATTATACCCCCAAACATCAAACCTTTCCTTTAACTCAACAGGTGCTGATAAAATACTTAAAAAACCAGAATTTGCTGCACATAAATTCCGCAAAGGTAAAATCTGATCTTTATTTTCTAAACGGACTAAACCCAAACCACTGCTAATATGAATTAAACCAATATCTATTTGATTGATAATCTCCACAGCCGCAGTTGGTAATACTCCTACTTTGCAGGTAATTGTAGATTCTGTCACATGAGAATGTATTTGTTCTGGTAATCGTTGCCATAAATCAGCCTCATTATTTCCTGAATAAATTACCCCTTGTAAACCCAACTTTTCACCAATTACTAAAAGTCGTTTTGATTGTTCCTGGACACTTTCATTAATATTTTGAAAGCGGGTAATTAATCCTATTCCTGTTCCCAAATCTAAATTAGTAACTAACTTACTTGATAATAAATCAACTTGAGTTGGTGTTAATTCCGAACTTTGTAAAGTTCTCACTGCTTGGGATATAGCTTCAGGTTTACCAGTTAATATTACTGTTCCCGAAGTTTCAGGAATGGGATAAACTCGAAAAGTGACTTGGCTGATAATTCCTAATGTCCCGTAAGCACCAGTAAATAATTTCATTAAGTCGTAACCAGCCACATTTTTAACGACTCTTCCCCCAGCTTTGGCGATTTGACCATCTGCGCGGATAAAAGTTATACCTAGAAGTTGGTCACGCACACCACCATAACGTTGCCGCAGAGAACCCGTATCGGCAGTAGCAACCATACCACCAATAGTAGCAGAATTAGGAAAAGCGGGATCAAGTGCTAAAAATTGGTGATGTTTAGCTAAAATCTCCTGAAGCTGGGCAAATTTCATCCCGGCTTCGACGGTGACAGTTAAATCACCTACAGCGTGTTCTATGAGTTGGTTAATGCGTTCGGTGCTGACAATAATATCAATATTTTTAGCTAAACCACCCCAATTGATTTTACTACCGCTACCACAGCTTAGAACACGCCATTTGTGACTGTTGGCAGTGGTGATAACGGCGGCTAATTCTGCTTGGCTATGGGGATAAATGACACAACTAGGCTGGCTTTTAGGGTCTATTCCTTGTTGGATATTATGCTGTTGGGTGGGGCTGAGATTTTCCCACGATATAACGGCGTTTTCGGTGCTGAGAATAGAAGTTAAGGTAGATGCTATTGAATTCATTAGTCTCTTTTTTATTCTTAATTTAATATGAATTATATTTTGCGTAAAGCTAAGAGGTTATCTCGTTCCCAGTCTCTGACTGGGAATGCCATGATGTAGGCTCTGCCTAATTGTATTATTAAAGGCAGAGCCTTATAGAATTCATTCCCATACAGAGTATGGGAACGAGAGATATTTCACAAATAAGTGTAGGGGTTTAGCACTGCTAAACCCCTAACCATGCGACTAAACTCGCTAAATCCCAACTACTAATCTCAGTTGATTCTAGAAAGTGAAGGTAGTCCGTAAAGTACCAACGTACTCGGTGCTATTCTTGTCGTTATTCTCAGGATTGAAGATTACCAATACACCAGGAGTAACAAGGATATTATCAGAAAGCTTTATCTTGTAAAGACCTTCTGCATGATAAGAATTACTTGATTCTCTACCTGTAGTTTTTAGTGTGCTGAGAACTGATTTCCCACTTACTGTAGCTTCAGAGATTTTAGGTGATTGACCGAAGATCAAACCCAATGTATTACCTTCTTTACCGAAGTCTTTAATACCTAATGTAGTAGCCCAGTACCATGTCTCAGTGCTTGCTGGAGCAGCAGCCTTTAATGTACTAGCTGTTGTATAACCTGCTGAACCGCCTAATGTGATTTTAGCTGTGGGTTGCAAGCTAACTTGTACACCATAGTGGTTAGCTTCAATTGCGGTAGCAGTAACACCAATACTGTTAAAAGGGTTATTAGCAACAGCACTACCTGTACTTCCGAAGAGGTTAAAAGCGTTATTTTGATATGAGTGGGCGTAGGTTAGACCAAGGTTGATGGCTTTAGTAGGCTTCAAAGCTAACTGACCAAAGATGGTATTGTTACCATCAAATAGTCCTTTTCCTGGGGATGGATCATTTGCATTATTATCTCTACCTGTTGCAAAATAAGCCGCACTCAATGCTAATTTATCATTAGGAGTCACATTAACAGTTAGACCTGCACCATCGCCTGCTTGACGATAAATGGGGCTGAAACGTCCATAACGAGATAAAGAACCTGAACCACTACTTCTAAAGTCAGGGTTGAAAACATTGACGTTCTCGTTTAACTCAGCGCCAGTAGCATCAATCTTGACACGGATTGCTTTGCTCAAGTTGAAGGAGTAGTTGAGTTTGTCAATGGTGATGCTGTTATTATTATTGGCAGTAGTGGTGCTACCGTCATAACCTAAACGAGTCATGCCAGTACCAGTACCACCAGTACCTACACTATTTGGGTTGATATTTATCGCATTCAACCGAGTTTGCAATTGGTCTGTTCCTGTGAAACTGCTGTTCAAGGTTAACCGCACTCGGTCAGAGAAAGTAGCGTTGGAATCTAAGTCAACGTTCTTAGCAGGAGTATTAGCATTGGCAGTTGTCTTATCCGCAAATGCTACTTTATCCCCAAAAGCTTGGGATACGCTGAAAATTGCTTCACCAGATAGCTTTGTGGTGGTTGAGAACTGATTAGCTTCCAGTTCGCCGGTCCGAGCTTCTAAAGCATCTACTTGACCGCGAATAGTTGCTAGTTCAGTGGAATATTCTTCTTGCAAACGCTGTAAGGTAGCTAAATCTTGCTTGCTCACCATGTCAGCGGTTGCGGTAGCAATGAGTTCATTAACGCGGTCTAAGCAGGAATTTAAACCAGCCGCAAATTCATAACGACTCAAGGCGCGATTACCACGGAAAGTACCGCTAGGATAACCAGCTACGCAACCATAACGTTCAACTAAAGATTGTAATGCTTGAAACGCCCAATCTGTGGGTTGTACGTCGGAAAACTGAGAAACAGATGTTACTTGACCCAAGCTGTTGGACTCTTGGGACAATTGAGCAACACTTGTTACTTGTTCCTTAGCTTCACCAGCAAAGGCACTGTTACCTGTCAATAAGGTCAAAGCTAGGACGGGGCTAACCTTGAGGATATTCCAAAAAGCTTTTTTCATAAATTTCAATCTCTCTCACACCTATAATGAATCCAGTCTATGGTAAAGTCCCAAGGGAACTTATACATAAATGTTCTATAGTGATTCTACATCATTAATGGCAATTAAAACAACTAAATATCAAAATTTTTATACAAGGTTATGATTTATTTATTATTTGATAAATTTGAGATTATACCCTGTCTATGGTATGTATTGATGGCGATCAATATCCAATTTACGATCGCTGACCTGTAACAATATATGTAACTCGTTGAGCAATATTAGTTGCGTGATCTGCCATGCGTTCTAAACAACGAATTGCTAAAGTTAACAAGAGAATTGGCTCAATTACGCCAAAAGTATTTTCCTGTTGGGCAAAGGTTTGATAAAGATGCTCATAAGCATTATCTACAGTATCATCTAACTGCTTCATTCTTTGTACACTGGTTTCGTCTAAATCTGCCAATGCGACTAAACAAGTTGCTAACATTGCTTGGGCGTACTGGGACATAATTGCAATTTCTGGTAAGGAGCTATGTTGAGGATAAGGGAAGAGTTTAATGGCAATTTCCCCTAGCTCTTCGGCATAATCCCCAATTCGTTCTAAGTCACGCACCAATTGCATAAAAGCACTTATACAGCGCAAATCTCTTTCTGTGGATACTTGACGAATGATAATAGTTGTGCAATCTGATTCTATTTGCCGATAAAAGCGATCAATTTTTTTATCTAACCGGGGTATTTGTTCCGCTGCGATTAAGTCACCGGCAAATAGGGCTTGGTGACTCAGCCGAAATGATTGTTCTACTAAAGCCCCCATACGTAATAAATCCCGTTCTAAACGTCTAATGGAGCGTTCTATTGGTAGTATTTCGTGATTGGGAGGATCAAATACAGTTTTCATAGTGGTTATATTAAAAGTGTATATATTTTCTTAACTATAGTCTTGACTAAGTAGGTGAACGGAAAAAAACCGTAGACCGAAAAGTAAAATCGCCCAAACCCTCTTCACTCTTGCCTCTTGCCTCAAGCCTAGTGCCATAACGACGATTTTCAATGCTAACCTACTTAGGTAAATTTGTCATAACTTGAGATGAGAAAATTGAATTTGTATCCAAGCACCACCTGTTTCTGGATGGTTCATGGCTTTAATTACACCACCGTGAGCCATGACTATTTGCTGGACAATGGCTAAACCTAAACCGCTACCAGCAATTCCCGTTGTCGAATTTACTTCATTGACTGGTGAACGATACCGGGCTTTATCTCCGCGATAAAACCTTTCAAATACATGAGGTAAGTCGTCAACAGCAAACCCAACACCGAAATCAATAATATTTATTTCCAACATTTGACCGTTATCAGTAGAAATTATTTTAGTCTCAATGTCAATAGTTGTGGTAGCTGGACTATATTTGATGCTATTATCTAGCAAGTTGACAAATACTTGATAAAGTCGAGATTTATCTGCCTGAATGCAGATGCTGTCTAGTCCAGAATAGTTAATACTGAGAGAATGACGCTGGGCAATTGGTTCTAGGGTTTCCCATGCGGAGATGATGAGCGATCGCATTTCCACCATTTCCAAATTTAACTGCATGGTGGGATTGTTTTCCATTTGCGTCAACTCCAACCAACTTTGGACTAAATTAATCAGTCGGTCAACTTTTTGCATCAGCCTATTAACCCAACGGTCTAAAGGTGGTTCTAAACGGGTTTGCAGAGTTTCCACCACGAGACGAATTGCCGTCAAGGGGGTGCGGAGTTCATGGGCTAAATCGGAAAAAGAGCGATCGCGTTCTTGCTTCATATCTAGCACAGATTGGCGATTTTCCAAAAATACTCCCACCTGTCCCGTGGGTAATGGCAAGCTAGAAGCCCGCAGAAACATGGGCTTTAATTCTGTCATCACCTTAGCATCTTCACAAGCGGGATGAAAAACCCATTCCTGCACCTGGGGTTTTTGCCAATCACGAGTTTGTTCAATTAACTGATCTAATTCATAAGACCTCACCAACTCTAGCAACAAACGCACCTGTCCAGGTTGCCATCTTTGAAGATATAAGATTTCCCGCGCTTGTTGATTGCACCACAACAATTGATTTTCCTCGTCTACCTGCAAATATCCCAGCGGAGCAAAATCCAGTAATTCCTTATACATGGACAATGATTGCTGCAAATTTTGTTGCTGTCTATTCACCATAGAGATTTCCTGCCGTAAGCGAGGTCTTAGCAGCAGTTTAATATTAGTAATTTTATGGAAATTAGAACTTGGCGATTGTAGTAATTGTTCTAAATACCAGTGCAAATGAACCTGTTGCCAAACCCAAAAACCCAGGCCAACAGCTAAACCCAGCGAAAATCCCATTAAAAACATTGAGGTCGTTAGTTGGTGTATTATTACTCAAAACTAACAACTATCGGCACCAATTACCCAAATCTGTAACCAAAACCCCTCACAGTTACAATATATTCTGGATGACTAGGATCTTCCTCCAACTTTTCCCGTAACCAGCGGATATGAACATCCACAGTTTTGCTATCCCCCACAAAATCTGGACCCCATACCTGATCTAATAATTGCTCTCGTGACCATACCCGACGGGTATAACTCATAAATAATTCTAACAGTCGGAACTCCTTGGGAGACAAACTTACCTCTTCTCCACGGACTATAACCCGACACTCTTGAGCATTTAAAGTTATATCTTTGTGCTTGAGGAAAGTAACCTGTGGCAATGAACTTAAACGTTGACGACGAAGTAACGCCCGACACCGCGCCACCAATTCTCGCATACTAAATGGTTTTGTCAAATAGTCATCAGCACCCACTTCTAAGCCCAGGACTCGGTCAGTTTCACTACCTTTAGCACTCAACATTAAAATTGGCACTGAGTTGCCTTGATGACGTAAAAAACGGCAAATGTCTAGGCCATTAATTTGCGGTAACATCAAATCTAATAGCACCAAGTCTAAAGGCAGTTCTTCAGAATTATCTTCACAACTTTTCAGATATTCTATCGCTGCTCGGCCATCACTAGCGGTAATTATTTCATAGCCTTCCCCTTCCAAGGCCACAACTAACATTTCCCGAATCAGTTCTTCGTCTTCCACTATGAGGATACGGTTGGTTTGTCCAATGTCCGTTCTCACAGAATATTTAGCTAATTCACTGGTATACATTAATTTTTTTCAGTGTATAACAAAGTCTAGTATATTATAAATCATACCAATGATAGATTTATTTTGTTGTTGTTCTTCTTTGGTTTAATTGTAAATTTTTGGATCACTATCGCCCAAACCCTTGTTGAGAAATCTTCTCCTCTTAAGAGCGTGTTTGACAAGTTCCCGGCGATCATAAATCGCGACTACACAAGCAAAGTCCACCTATTCCTGCGGTCTCCTAAGGGATACGTGGACTAACACAAAATTAAGGGTTTCAAACCTACCTGCATGGGTTTCGCCTGTGTAGCCTCCTCTGGCTGGCTGTTCTTAGTGGAAAATACTGGTATGACTGGTCTAAAGGTAAAAATTGATAATTGACAATTACCAAAAAAGGGAACAGGGAACAGGGAACAGGGAACAGATAAGAAACACTCATTTGCACCAGTTTAGAGCTTCTGTCAAAAAAAAGCAAAAAAACAGTGTCATTATTTCAATCTCATGTTTAACTCAAACATGAGTTTTTCCTGTTAGAAAGTTGCCCGTTCCCTGTTCCCTCTGAACAATTATGAAGATTAATGTAAAAGCCCGACCACGTGCAGTAACCCTTTACCAGTAACTAACTCAATAATTAGCCCGATAAATCCTAGCATGGCTATCCGACCATTCCAGACTTCGGCACTGGTGGTTATTCCCCATGCCCAACGTTCTTGGGGATACATTTTTACCCTTTTTTTCATTTGGGTGACTTGAGAGAGTTTCAGGTCAGGTTGTTTGAGAGCATCAATGATCAAGTCGGATAGGGCTTTAATAAATACCGGATTAGTGTTGGGCGCAGGGACACGTCCGAAGTTGTGTATTCCTGCTTCTTCCGCTATTTCTCGATATTCAATGTCAATTTCTTGTAGGGTTTCGATGTGTTCGGAAACAAAACTAATGGGGACAACTATTAAATCTTTCACGCCTTTTACACCGAGTTCCTTCAGTGCATCTTCTGTATAAGGTTTTAGCCATTCAACAGGACCAACACGACTTTGATAAGCTAGGGTGTGGGGATTGGGACGGTTGAGGGTTTGCATAATTAAGTCGGTGCATTCCTCAATTTCTTGCTGGTAGGGGTCGCCGGCTTCCTCTACATAGCTTTTAGGTACACCATGGGCGCTAAAGAAGATATGCACGTCCTGAGGACGGGGAAATTTCTCCAGTTCGCCAACTATAAGTTCTGCCATTGCTTGCAGATAACCTGGTTCTTTGTACCAAGAGTCAATAACGGTATACTCAAGATTTTGGAGTTTGGGGTTTTCCTTCCATAGTTGTTCTAATAACCGGAAACTAGAACCGCTGGTGCTGATGGAAAATTGGGGGTAAAGCGGGAGAATTACCAATTTATCAAGGTTATCTTGAGTAATTTGGGCGATCGCTTCTTCTGTGTAAGGATGCCAATAACGCATTCCCACGTAGATATTAACTTCTTGTCCTAATTCACCTAACTGAGCTTTAATGGCTGCTCCTTGCTCTTCTGTAATCCGTCGCAATGGAGAACCGCCGCCGATTTGCTGATAATTTATTTGAGATGTTTTTTCTCTACGCGTAGCAATAAACCAAGCTAGAGGTTTTTGCATCCAGCGAAACGGTAAGCGGATAATTTCTGGATCAGAAAACAGATTATACAAAAACGGTCCGACATCTTCTGGTTTGTCGGGACCGCCGAGATTAAGTAATAATACCCCTATACGACCCATAGCAGTTACTTTCCCCCAATCCTTACAGATTTTTCACTAATGTTAACAATATATCTTTATTAAATATAAAGCTTTATCGGCAGGAAAAAAACAATGACCACAATTTTTAGAGATTTAAGTTACAGATACCAATGGCTATATGATGGCATCTCCCGATTAGCGGCTGTGACTGTGGGTGGTGAACCCCGGTTTCGTCAACTGGCTTTACAAAATTTAAAATTGCAATCGGATACTCAGATTTTAGATTTATGCTGTGGTAGTGGTCAAGTAACCAGATTTTTAGTGAATTTTTCGGAAAATGTCACTGGCTTGGATGCTTCCCCATTATCTATCCAGCGAGCGCAGAAAAATGTCCCAAATGCTAAGTATATAGAAGCGTTTGCTGAGGATATGCCTTTTGCAGATAATTTATTTGATGTGGTACATACTAGCGCGGCTTTACACGAAATGCAATCTGAACAACTGCCAAAAATCATTAAAGAGGTTTATCGGGTGTTAAAACCGGGAGGAGTTTTCACTTTGGTAGATTTTCACTCTCCCACAAATCCGATATTTTGGCCGGGGTTGGCGGTATTTTTCTGGTTGTTTGAAACCCAGACGGCTTGGGAATTGTTGAAAACGGACTTACCTGGTTTGTTAAGAGATTATGGTTTTGATGTGGGAGAACCTAGTTTATATGCTGGTGGAAGTTTACAGGTGATTCAGGGCAGGAAGATGATTTGAGTTTCTTGTACTAATTCATAAGTTTAAATTATTGATTTGCTATTTTTAAATAAGTTTTTTTGAAAAAATTTTTTATTTTGAGGGTGTGGGGCGGGCTAAATGTGCTAATATAGTTATATTATTATAATGGGATGTAAGCAAAATTTTTATTTAGGCACGCATTCCCATTATCAAAATATCACGCCGAGAAAATAAAGTCAATAGGTTTTGACCCCAAAAAAAGAAATTTTTTTTATTTTTTTGAACATTGAGAACATCAGTACCAATATTCAGTTGAAAAAATCATACCACAAATACAATCTGCCATAGCGATCGCCTAGACTTGCTCTTCTTGAAAATCTGTTAATCTAGCTGTATCAAGAATTAGTAAAAGAGTAAAGAATAGGACATCAAATCTTCAGACATCTATTGACATTTTCCGACAATAGGTTCATAATATTAAATATATACGAGAGTTTTGTAG
>NZ_LJOQ01000001.1:7932-18220 GCF_001672255.1 Anabaena sp. AL09 | reverse complement strand
TAGCTTTTGAAGATTTGACGGAAGCAATAAAAAGCAAAAAGCCCATGAGAAAGCGCATGAAGAGAAATGTTTCTTCATGGTGCAAGGGGATAATTGCGGATGCTCTCAAACAAGTTTCAACCCGTGTAGGTTGCACGGTTGTTAGTGTGAATTGTGCATATACGTCACAACTTGACTCCAGATTTGCTACCTTAACGGGTAGTAGAAATGGTGACAAGTTTACCGGACATGATGGGGTCGTAATGCACTCAGATACTAACGCTGCTGACAACATTCTAGCAAGAATGAGTGATGTTGAAATCACTCGATACATGAAGCATTCCGATGTAAAAGTAATCTTGCTAGAACGGACGCAGAAGTTTCGGGACTCCATAGTAATGGAAGCTGAAGCGAAAACGGGCAAGGATAAGCCCCAGACTCTAGAACCTAAAAGCAAACTTAGGAGTAAGGTCAATCAGAGAGCGAATTATAAGCAATTAACGCTGTTTGACCAAGGTTTAACTACGTTATTTGTGTATCTCGTTAATTGGTAATAAGTATTATAGAATAATTGTTTGCACTTTCGCTGCTATTTAATCGTCGGTTTTCTAATACCCCCAGGGCTAACTTGAAGATCAATATTATTTGTTTACTCAATTTCGGCTAAATTTGCTCAATCTCTGATGATATTTCTATGAATGCACTTCGAGGATCTGCTGTGCTAAGTTCTGCCACTTTACCAGTCCAGTCAATAGCAACGGGACTACCTGACAATAATCGTCTGCGGCTTTTTTCCGGTTCTGCCAATATAGCGCTGTCGCAAGAAGTCGCTCGTTATCTAGGTATGGACTTGGGACCAATGATTCGCAAAAGATTTGCGGACGGAGAACTTTATGTTCAAATCCAAGAATCAATTCGGGGTTGTGATGTCTATTTAATCCAGCCCAGTTGTCAACCCGTCAATGATCATTTGATGGAATTACTAATTATGATTGATGCCTGTCGTCGGGCTTCTGCACGACAGATTACAGCAGTAATTCCTTACTATGGTTATGCTCGTGCTGATAGAAAAACAGCAGGGAGAGAATCTATCACTGCTAAATTAGTTGCTAACTTGATTACCCAAGCAGGTGCTAACCGAGTTCTAGCAATGGATTTGCACGCAGCCCAAATTCAGGGCTATTTCGATATTCCTTTTGATCATGTATATGGTTCACCAGTTATCCTGGATTATCTCATGAGCAAAGAACTACAGGATATTGTCGTTGTTTCCCCTGACGTGGGTGGGGTAGCACGCGCCAGAGCATTTGCGAAGAAGTTAAATGATGCACCATTAGCAATTATTGACAAACGCCGTCAGGCTCATAATGTGGCCGAAGTTTTAAATATCATCGGTGATGTCAGAGGCAAAACCGCCATCTTAGTAGATGACATGATTGATACTGGCGGTACGATTGCTGAAGGGGCGAGGTTACTGCGTCAAGAAGGAGCTAGTCAGGTATATGCCTGTGCTACTCATGCTGTGTTTTCACCACCGGCTATTGAAAGGTTATCAAGTGGGGTATTTGAGGAAGTGATAGTCACTAATACCATTCCCATTCCTGACAGCGATCGCTTTCCCCAATTAGTGACGCTTTCAGTTGCTAATCTACTGGGAGAAGCAATTTGGCGGATTCACGAAGATAGCTCACTCAGTAGTTTATTCCGTTAATCAACAAATAACTATCATCCCAAAGGAAGAAAAAAGGAGTCAGGAGTCAGGAGTCAGGAGGAAGAAAGAAGGAGTAAAAGCATGATAACTTTGTACCTCCTGTAACCTGCAATGTGCTGTAAATAATGAAGGATGAAAGTTTTCGTTCTTCATTTTTTGTATGCAGCTAAAATTTCTAATTCGGAAACTACTGCTCTGGTGGCTGCTCCGCCTTGGTCTTCTATGGCATCATGTAAGAGGGCAGCGATCGCTTCATCTTCATTAGCACCATATTCTAAGGCTATGCTGGCCACTCCTAGTAAGTGGCTAATATAGGGAATATCTCCAGCTTTGCGTTTTTGCGTAGCGTGGAGTTCATGGGCGTAGGTAAGCGCTTGGGTAAATCTTTCTGATAGCATTTTTAGTTAAATAGGTATTTTGGCTTCTAAATATACTTTTCCAAGATGTACTTGTCCAAGATACCAGCCAATACTTGCTTGGGAATAGCACCAACTACCATATCAACTTTTTGACCGCTCAGAAAAATCATCATCTGGGGAACACTATGGATGTTGAACTGTGTAGCAAGGCTAAGATTTTCGTCAGTGTTAATTTTAACTACTTTCACCATACCTTGATACTCATTTGCTATTTCATCAAGAATAGGCTCCATCATCCGACATGGTGCAGCCCAAGATGCCCAAAAAAATGCTAATACTGGAATGTTGCTGTTAAGCACTTCTAAATTAAAAGTTCTATTTGTAACATTAATAATTTCTTGTAAATTTGACTCATCTTCTGGTTTTGAGTTATCTATGATCACTGTAGTAGAGTTTTCAAATGAATAATTATTAGGATTTAATCCTAATAATCCCAACCACTCCTGCACTGACTGAGGACGATTTTCTGATTGTAATTCTAGTCCTTTGAGAATTGCTTTATTGACTCTATCGCTAATATTTGAATTAATTTCCTTTGGTTCTGGTAATCGTATCCCATCATCCCTATCTCGTGAATCTTCAGGCTCTTTTCCTGTCAATAATTTATAGAGAGTTGCTGACAGTCCGTAAACATCCATAAATGCACCTCGTTTGCCTCGCCGGTCATGTTGCTCAAGAGGTGCATAAAAAGATGTATGATATGCTGTATGTGTTTGTGTTAAATTAGGTGAAAAGTCACGGGAAATACCAAAATCAATTAAAACTGCTTCAGCTTTATTATTTCTTACCAAAATATTTCCTGGTTTTACATCTCGATGCAATAAATCATTTTGGTGAACTACGGTTAACGCTTCACCAATTTGTTGAATATATTTTAAAGCTTGAGATTCTGGTAAAACACCCAAATGCTCTAACTTTTCCCCTTCTATATATTCCATTACTATTCCCCAAATATCACCCTCTTTAATACATTCATAAACTTTGACTATGTGAGGATGATGGCTACATTTAGCTAGTTTTATCGCTTCATTGATGAAATCTTGGAGAGATTTATCAAAATTATGATTGTCTCTATCTGGTTTTTTTAGAAGAGTTTTTATGACAACTGGATTACCCTTTTTATCTTTAGCAAGAAATGTGATTCCAAAACCACCTCTATCTAGTTCTTTGTCTATGGTGTATTTACCATTTTGCAATTGCTGTCCTGATACCCAAGCCATAACCTGTAAATTTATAGATTTATAAGTTCATTTTAGCACAATTTTAGTTGTAAGTGCTAATTTCAGGTTATTTTTTGTCTAAAATAGTAGAAAACACTTGACTACAAACTAAAAACCTATGCCACAAACAATTCTCAAAGAAATTCTCAATCAGCTTGATAGTTTAGAACAAGATGAACTACAGCAACTTAATCAAGCTATCCAAATATGTCTGACTGATAAAGCACAAGTTAATCAAATCACACAATTTCATCAAGCACTGTTAAGTTCTGGTTTGGTGAAACAAATTAAACAACCTGCTGACAGTAAACAACATGAAAGAAAACTTATTCAGGCACAAGGAAAACCTGTTTCTCAAACTATTATTGAGGAACGTCGCTAAATGTCTGTTTATTTTTTAGATAGCAGCGCTAATTTCAGCCCCTCATGAGTCTAAAATAGTATACTACTAACTTTTATCAAAAACTACTATGGCTGCAATCACCATCAATATTCCAGAGGAACAATTACAACAACTGCAAGTAATGGCACAAGCAAACGGGATCTCTCCTGAAGAATTATTACGTGCCACTATAGAAGACTGGCTCAATTATCCAAAAGGTGATTTCGAGCAAGCCGCAAATTATGTAATCAAGAAAAATTCTGAATTATATTGCCGTTTAGGGGTATACGCGAGTTAGGTTTATTGAAGCAAATACCCTATATCTTAAAAATGCTCTTGATATTTATTATCAAAATAACAATATTTGTGACAATTAGGGTAGAATTATTAAAGGTTCGTTACAGATTTGGTAAATCATCTCCAATTCTGTTAGAGCAGCCCAACTTAAAGCTTCTTAATCTAAAAACCCTAAAGTTTACCCAAATCATCTATGACGCTCCCAATTCGTAACGTCGCCATTATCGCCCACGTTGACCACGGTAAAACCACCCTTGTTGACGCTCTCCTCAAACAGTCCGGCATTTTCCGCGAAGGCGAAGACGTTCCGGATTGTGTCATGGACTCCAACGATTTGGAGAGGGAACGAGGCATTACAATTCTTTCTAAAAATACAGCGGTTCGTTACAAAGATACCCTGATTAATATTGTTGATACCCCTGGACACGCTGACTTCGGTGGAGAAGTAGAACGGGTACTCGGCATGGTGGACGGTTGTATTCTGATTGTTGATGCCAACGAAGGGCCAATGCCCCAAACCCGCTTTGTGTTGAAAAAGGCTTTGGAAAAGGGTTTGCGTCCTATCGTCGTTATTAACAAAATTGACCGTGGACAAGCTGATCCTCACATTGCTGTTGATAAGGTCTTGGATCTGTTCTTAGAATTAGGTGCAGATGAAGATCAGTGCGACTTTAAATATCTGTTTGCTTCCGGTATGGCTGGTTTCGCCAAAGAAAGCCTAGAAGCGGAATCGGTAGATATGCAGCCCCTATTTAATGCTATTCTGCGTCACGTTCCCGCACCTGTGGGAGATCCTAACAAACCTCTGCAATTGCAAGTTACCACCCTAGATTATTCTGAATATTTAGGCCGGATTGTGATTGGTAAAATCCATAATGGAACTATCCGCGCTGGACAACAAGCTGCTTTGGTAGTAGAAGATGGCAGCATTGTCAAGGGTAAAATTACCAAGTTGATGGGATTTGAAGGGTTAAAACGGATAGAGATGCAAGAGGCTACAGCAGGTTATATTGTGGCTGTAGCTGGTTTTGCTGATGCTTATATTGGTGAAACTATTACAGATCCTAATGAACCTCTAGCTCTACCATTAATTAAGGTGGATGAACCAACTTTACAAATGACCTTCTGGGTTAATGATTCGCCTTTTGCTGGTCAAGAAGGTAAATTGGTAACATCTCGGCAAATCCGCGATCGCCTATACCGCGAATTAGAAACAAACGTAGCTTTGCGCGTTGAAGACACTGATTCTCCCGATAAATTCCTAGTTTCTGGTCGTGGTGAATTACACTTAGGGATCTTAATCGAAACCATGCGTCGTGAAGGTTTTGAGTTTCAAGTATCCCAGCCTCAAGTAATTTATCGCACAGTTAACGGTCAACCTTGCGAACCTTTTGAACTTCTAGCATTAGACGTTCCTGCTGATGCAGTTGGTAGCTGTATTGAACGTTTAGGACAACGGAAAGCGGAAATGCAAGATATGCAACCAGGTGGTGGCGATCGCACCCAACTAGAGTTTATCGTAGCAGCCCGTGGTTTAATCGGTTTCCGAGGTGAATTTATGCGAATGACTCGCGGTGAAGGCATCATGAACCACAGTTTCCTTGATTATCGTCCCCTTTGCGGTGATATTGAAGCCCGTAACAAAGGCGTACTCATCTCCTTTGAAGAAGGTGTTTCTACATCCTACGCCATGAAAAACTGTGAAGATAGAGGCGCATTCTTTATCAGTGAAGGGACTAAAGTTTACAAAGGTATGATTATTGGTGAACATAATCGTCCCCAAGATTTGGAATTGAACGTTTGTAAAACCAAGCAGTTAACCAACCACCGTTCATCTGGTGGTGAAGAACTGACTCAGTTACAAACACCCATAGACATGAACTTAGAAAGAGCTTTGGAATACATTGCTCAAGATGAATTGGTGGAAGTTACACCTGAATCTATTCGTCTTAGGAAGATGTCCAAGAAATTGGTGAAACGTTAATATCTGTAGGGGTGGGTTTTCCCACCCTGATTAAATTTATAAACTCATATAAATCAGGTAAATCACACAAATCATAGTTAAGAAATTGCACTTCTGACTAAAATTACGGTACTATCAACACCAGATGCGATTGCTTCGGGAATATTACCTTGAATTGCTTGTTGTAATAATCCCTCACGAGAAGCACCCAAAACTACAACGTCGAAATCTTCAGTTTTGACTAATTCAATGACTCCAGCGGTAACAGATTCAGCTTGCAAAGATGCAGCGACAACATTACTTTGTAAATCGCGGTGACGCATGAATTGGCGAGTAGATTCCTCTAAAACCGTCATATCTGGTGCAACTTCCCCAGGTTTAACTACCTGAGTTAAGCGGATTTCTATGTCGTTTTCCAAAGTTACTAAAGCAGGTAATAATTTAATGGCAATAGGTGCATTTGGTCCTCCAGCCATTGGTATTAACCAGCGTTTAAATTGCTGGTAGGAATGGAAATTATTGCCTAATTTGACCAAGACAACATCACAGTTTGCTTGACGAATTATAGTATCTACTACGCTGCCAAAAATCCTGCCAGGGGTAGATGTATTTCCCTTCCAACCCATGAAAATTAAGTCTATATATCGTTCCTTGGTAGTTTCTAAAATAGCTTGGGCGATATCATGGGCGACACGAATTTGGGTATGAATGGGAATGTGCAGTTTTTTGGCTAAACCTTCGGCTTGTCGGAGTAAGCGGCGACTTTTAGCGGTGTTAACTGGGGTTTCCGCTGGAGAAACATGACGGGATACTAAGATGATTTGTAAACATTCTATTTCATAATGGCGATCGCGGGCGATAGCAGCAGCCATTTCTAATAAAGCCGGGGCGGTTTCTGGGTTAGCAATGGTAACTAATAATCTCCCTCTCCCAATACTAGGGGAACGAGTTTGATAAACTAAATAAGAAGGTTCTGCTTGGGGACCTGTCACCCCATTTTCGCCATTTAAATGATCTGCTTCAATACGAATAATATCGGCACGGGTAATAATCCCAATTAATTTTTTTCCATCTACTACGGGTAAACGGCTAATTTGATATCTATCTAATAAATAGAGAACATGACTTAATCTATCTGCTGGTGTCACCGTCACCGGTTTGGGTGTCATAATCTCTTTTAAAAGAGTTTCATGGGGGAAGAGATGATCACGGATTTTCTGTAAATCTGTTTGGGAAACTAAGCCCACTAATTTATTATTTTCGACTACAGGAAAACCGCGATGATGGGAACGAGAAAAGGCTTTAATAACTTCATCTCCTGTCATTTTTGATTCTAAAGTTTCCACTATGCGCTGCATGACATCCTTAGCAGTTAATTGAGTTAATATCCCTTCCGTTGGACTATCTTTTTTAATAATGATGCCATTTAATTTTAAAAGTTTGTCATAGAGTGAACCGGGAACAACCTTCTCAGCCACTAGATAAGATGTCACACATACCACCATTAAAGGTAATACTAAATTGAAATCTGTCGTCATTTCAAAAACAATGACAATCGCCGTTATCGGAACTTTGGAAACCGCGCTAAAAAATCCCCCCATTCCGGCTAATGCGTAGGTAGTCGGTGAACCAAATCCAAATACTTGCAATTCACATACGCCAATAATATGTCCTAAACAAGAACCTAAAATTAAACTTGGTGCAAATAATCCTCCTGGTGCGCCCGAACCAAAGGCAATTAATGTTAAAATAAATTGGGCAATAAAGACAATTCCCGCTAAAGGTATATTCGGTTCACTAGCAATCATAAACTCCCGCAAACCTGTATTATCCCGAAAGGTTTCTGGTAGTAAGGACATAATCAAACCAGAAGCCAAACCAGCTAAAGCCACCCGCAAAGGTAAACTAATATGTAATTGACGATAAGTTTGAATACTAAAAATTAATCCCTGATTAAATAAAGCTGCTAATAAACCCGCTAAAATTCCTAAAATTAATAAAGCCGGAATTTCTAATAGGGAAAAACTGCTAGAATAGTCAATTAGTTTTAAGTCTAATTGTAAACTTCTACCACCCAACCACCGGGAAATTACACCACCAATAAAAGCAGCGATAATTGCCGTTCCTAAAGTTAAACCTGATAGATCTTGTAATAACTCTTCAATAATAAATAATACCCCGGCTAGAGGTGCATTAAAAGCCGCCGCTAAACCAGCCCCAGCTCCCGCTGCAATCATCTGTCGGCGATGATCTGGAGAGGTAGGAACTAAGCGACTCATTCCCGCTGCTAACCCCGCACCAACCTGGACTGTAGGCCCCTGTCTCCCCAAGGTTAACCCCGAACCCAAGGCGATAATTGCAGAGATTAACTTGACAAAAGCTACTCTCCATGATAGTTTAATTGGCACATTTGCCAAAGCAGCTTTAACTTGGGGAATGCCACTACCAGCCGCCTCTGGTGCTAATCTCTGCACTAACCAACCGGAAAGAAACCCCAAACTTACGCCAATAAATGGTAGAGATATCCAGGCTGGGAAAATGTGAGTTGTATGCACTCGCCATGTCCCCAACCAGCCTGAACCTTGTTTGAGTAATACCGCAGATAATGCCGCTACTATCCCAATTATAGATGCTTCTGCGATCGCTAAACCCTTTCTAGGTTGCCAAAAGTTCCGAAAATACTGGGTTAGCAATGCCAAGGAAATCATCATTTTTAAGTTTAAATTTTTAATCTTTAAATTTTAATTTAAAACTAACTCTTTATTGAGTTTTTTAGATGGGTATCTTATTTAGCATATTAAATATTTTTACTGAGAAGCTTGGATGAGAGAAGACGGTAAAATTATTGAAAATACTCTTGACAAGTTTCCAAGTTTCAGTTATAGTTTAAATATAGTGGAAATCTGTGCGCCCATATATATAGGGGTTTGCTTTTCCAAAAGTATTTTTGTCAGAATCAGGATACTCAGGATTTTAGGATTTACAGGATGTGGGTTTCAAGTATAATGATCAATTATGATTCATAAATAAAATCTGCTAAACAATTACCTAATTTTAAATTTTCTATACTTTTAAAATCACTATCATAAGTAAATAAAATTAAATTATGTTGAATTGCTGTAGCTGCAATCCAAATATCATTAGTAGGTATAGGTTTTCCTTTCTTTCGTAATTGAGAATAAATGAGAGCATAATATTCTGACGTTTTTTCATCTATGGTAAATATTTTGACTCTAGGAGATTCCATAAATTTTTCTAATTCATAACGATTTAGTTCTAATTTATTTCCTAATGCAAAACCTCCTAGTAATTCTCCAACGATGATAGAATTGATGGCAATAATATCTACATTTCCAATTATTGAAACTGCTTCATTTTGATTACGTTTAAAAGCAGTATAAGCATTGGTATCTAGTAAGATTGATTTTATTGCCATAATTGTTGATCTATTTGATTAAATTGTTGAGTATTAAGTAAAAATTCAGTTTCATCTTCTTTTGTCCATGTTCCAGCAAGATAATCTAAATCATGGTAAGGATAAGAATTAGAAAGATGTTTTTCTGCTGTTTCCAAGGTTTCTGGTGGTATATTTTGGGATGAGAAAATCCCATTTTTTACACTATTTATTTTATCTGTAAATTCTTTTATCCATTGATAAAGGTTATCTAGCTCTTGTTCTGGTATTCTGTCAATTTCTGCTTGAATAAGTTTTTTTACTGTCATAAGTAATACTCCTGCTGGCAATTTATTATATTATATCTGAACGATGTCCAGGATTTGAGGATTTACAGGATGTTGTTGGATGATTTTTGGTGGGAGTTGGTGATTTTTTTGTCTGAATCAGGATGTCCAGGATTTGAGGATTTACAGGATGTTTTTGGATGATTTTTGGTGGGGAGTTGGTGATTTTTTTGTCTGAATCAGGATGTCCAGGATTTGAGGATTTACAGGATGTTGTTGGATGATTTTTGGTGGGGAGTTGGTGATTTTATTTGTCTGAATCAGGATTTCCAGGATTTGAGGATTGACAGGATGTTGTTGGATGATTGTTTTTTGGAACTTGGGGATTTTTCAGGATGTTTTTGAATGATTGTTTTTGAATAATTTAAACCATCTATAAACTACCATCCTGAACATCCTTTAATCCTGGATATCCTGATATGGCTACGCCACGCTTCGCTATCAGACAAATACAACTTTCATCACCAAACAAACCATCTATAAACTACCATCCTGAAAATCCTTTAATCCTGGATATCCTGATTCAGACAAATGCAATTTTCATCACCAAACAAACCAGCTATAAATTACCATCCT
>NZ_LJOQ01000001.1:0-7881 GCF_001672255.1 Anabaena sp. AL09 | reverse complement strand
GATTCAGACAAATGCAATTTTCATCACCAAACAAACCAGCTATAAATTACCATCCTGAAAATCCTTTAATCCTGGATATCCTGATTCAGACTTAATATTTTTCTGTAACCCTTAAATGTTACAACTTACAAGTCTCGACGGGAGAAAAGATACCTTTCCCTTCCTTCTATACTAGAATGTGTCGGGAGGTGGCCTTCTGGTGCTTTCTTGTCAAAAGTAATATCATTGTAGTACAACAAGTTTCCTCCTTTTCTCCATCCTACCTTGTCCTCGAACTTCTCCCATATTTCCTCATTATATTCTCTCGTTCCACCAAAACTTTGATAAATTCGTTTCTGCACAGAAAACCCAAATTTACCATCACTGTATTTTACCCACAACTGGTCAATAGTGCGAAGGTCTTCACAGGGAAAATTATCAATACTTTTAATATTTAAGAAACCTTCCTTTTCCCGCTTCGCAACTGCTAACATTACCCGCTTTGTTTCCTCGTTTGCTTCTTTCCATTTCCCTTGTGCGAGGTAGTCGCGCAGTTTCCTGTAGTCCATTCCACAGGATGATTTTAGTCCTTTGAGAATATGCTGATGATCAAAACCTTTAATTGTCAAGGCTTCGTTAATAAACTTAACCTGTTGTTCTGCAAAGTCCTCTTGCAATTGCATTTGCTGGTTGAGGGTTTTAATGGCGTATAATTTACCCGTGCTAGGTTCTAGGGCTTTGTAGGTAGTCCCAAAACCACCACTACCCAAGGGTTTACCTTGAATGATAAATCTACCGTTATTGATTTGTTGCCCTGGTTGCCAAATAATCATACCCTTGATAGTAGATACGGTGGAGATGAATCTAATTATATCATTGCGTTGTGTTAGATCCCCGACTTCTTCAAGAAGTCGGGGATCTGGGATGTTATAATATTAACTATTTTTCCCAGTAATGGACAGTCCTTCTACTATCAGAGATGGTGTATAACAAGAACCATTCCAATCTGCATCTCCACCTAGTTGCACTACTTGTTTCAAGGCTGTGTAGACATTCCCTGCCACCATCGTATCTTTTACCCTGCCAATTATTTGACCATTTTTGACCCGATATCCCAAATCCACATTGATGGAAAAATCACCTGATAGTCCGCTACAACTACCTAACATTTGATCGATAATTAAGCCATCATCCATCTTGCTAATTAAGTCTAAGAGGGAAAGATCACCAGGTTGAATGAGGAAGTTAAATAGCCCTGGTGTGGGATAACTACCTAAACCGGGACGAAAACCATTACCAGTGCTACCACTGTTTAATTGTCGTCCAGTGGTGCGATCGCTATAAAAATTCCGTAAAATCCCATTTTCGATAAATACTAATGACTGGGTAGGTTGACCTTCATCATCAAAGGGACAGCTATAAGGTCCTGCTGCTGGATTTTGGTACAGGGTAAGGGTGGGGGCAATAACTGGTTTACCCAATCTATCCGCCCAGGGAGAAGCTTTTTCTAAAATGTGTTTACCATTCAAAGCTGATTGCACAGTTCCCCACAGCATATCTGCTGCTTTAGAAGTGAACAATACAGGACAGCGACCACTGGGACTAGGAATGTTATCTTTAGCCCAATTTAATCGCTGTAAAATTTGATTGGCTACTTTCTCTGGATTGAGTTGATCGCGTTGGGTTTGACCATCAGCAACACTGAGAAAATCATCACCTCTGACCCATTCTGCTGACATATAGCAGCTAAGAGTAGTGTCAGTGTGGTGAGAATTTAAACCCTTGCTGTTAATGAGTTTGGTGTTTTCTATATCGCATTCCCAGTCACTATGACAAAGAATATCTGGATAGACATCACGAATTAGGGCGATCGCCTCCTTACCCCATTTAATCAACATCTCTACGGATACAGATGTGCCTAAATCGGGATAGGATTGCCCGGCATGAGTCCCTAATTCTACTATTTCTGGTGGATTTAATTGACTCAGTGCCAAAGATTTTTCCACCATAGCTTGGGGATCAACATCGCCATAAGCTACCGCCAAACCGGGACAACCATCCCGCCATAGCCGCAGGGCTGTCCCCTCAGCTTGACTGGTTTCTAGTTGTTTGAGACGGTTGGCTTCAAAAAAAACTGGTCGAGAAAGCGATCGTGATTGATACACTTCCGCAGCCTCAGCACCAGACTTGAGGGCAAGTTCTAGCAGTTGTTGAGCCAATGTATCTTGTAACAAATTTGCAGAACCCATGTCCCTTTATGAATTATGGATTTTGGATATAAATCGCTTAATCGTCGCAGTCTATTATCCCATTAGCGTGTCATCAACTTACCAAATTTCAAATAATGGACAACTGACCACTGACAACGGACCACTGACAAATTAGGGCAAATTAATTTCCTGTAACAGCCAAAATCCCGCAAAATCTTGAGATTGAGGATCAGACTGGACACCAATAAAATGCACCCCATTAGCTTGTTCCTTAGCTACAGTAAAGCCCTGTGCTTCTGCTAAAAGTTCGGGAGTACGGATATTAGCCACAACCCAACTTTCCGTAGCCCCCGTTTCTAAAATCAGGCGATTTCCTTGCTTAGTGTCAAAGTGCAAATAAGCCATTTCTAAACCAGACATCCAACCTGCTATGGGTAAAGCCCTGGGTGAGAAAATCAAAATTCCCGGAATCCGAGTTTCTGGGCGTAATTCCGCCAACTCTAGGGGAAAAGCTTCACCAAAGCCAATTTCCCAATCCGGCATTTGAGCCAAATCACTAGCCTCTAAAGTCACAAAAGCCCATTGTTTTCCTTCTAAAGCATCTGGTAAACGTTGAGGTAAGGGCTTATCCAAACGCACAGAAGGATTGGCTACTCCCTGATATCCCGGTTCTTGGGGGTAGACTTCCTTCATGCGCTGCTGTATCCACTGATTAAGAACCAAAGTCCGCCGACTTGGTACAGCGGGTACTCCCACATCTTCACAGGATTTTGTAATCATGTTATTCATTTGGCGGCGGAAAAAGCGGATTTTGGTGGGGGAAGCACCGGCTTCTTCTATCGCTTCCTGGATTGCTGTCCGTAGCCAACCCGAATTTACCTGGGTACTTGGGCAATATTTAGCATAGCGAAACAGAGAATCCGTTTGTGTACCAATATCTACAGGACTTTCACACACTAACATTTCCCATACTTTTTTCTGATTTTCGTCCAAAATCGGACGGGAGTAAAAATCGAGTTCCCAATACATTTTTCTCTGGCTGCCCATGTTTTAGTGGTAAAAATCTGATGACTTGATATTTTGTGATTTCCTAACTTTACCAACTTACAGGAGCATTAGTAATTGGTAATTGGTAATTGGTAATTGGGAAAATTATTCCCTGTTCCCTAGTCATAACGACAATTTTTAACGCCAACCTACTTAATTTTGATCCTGATTTTTGAATTCATCAAACTTAGCCCGAACCACCTGTATATCTTGCCACATTAACCATTTAGGCTTTCCCTGTTCCCGTGAAGGGTTACGCAACAAGTAAGAGGGATGAAAAATAGGCATACATAAACGCCCTTCCCACTCTAGCCATTGACCGCGAATTTTAGTAATCGGGCGTTTGTCACCAATGACACCTTTCACAGAAGTTGCACCTGTTAATAAGATAATTTTGGGGTCAACTAGGCGAATCTGCTCAAATAAATATGGTTTACAAGCAGCAGCTTCTTCATTAGTTGGTACACGGTTTTCCGGTGGTCTACACTTACAAATATTGGCAATATATATATCTGTTTCTGTATTTAAATTTACCGAAGCTAAGATACTTTCTAGTAATTGTCCTGATCTACCTACAAATGGTAAACCTGTTTCATCCTCATTTTTTCCCGGTGCTTCCCCAATAATCATAATTTCCGCTTGGAGATTACCACGGCCGACCACAGCATGAGTCCGGTTTTCACTTAATGCACAACGCTGACAGCCATTGCAATGTTTTGTCAATTCCTCTACATTCTCATAAGTTCCCGGCGGAATGGGAATTTTATTACTGGTAGTAATTAGCTCTTTTTGGTTTAAGCTAGAGTTATCAAATAAACTAAGTTGAGTTTCATGCTGCATGGAATTTAGAATGGTAACTGGAAACTCCAGAATATTAACGCAAATATTACCCCATCCTATCAATTAATAGACAGAATTAGATTGGGGCTTTGTCTACCCTTTTTTCCAGACAGCACACTCTAATTAATCTAGTTTTAAAGCATTAACTGGCACATCATCCCAAGATCTAACTATCCTTAATTTGGCAATCCAGCCCTCTGCCTTTTGAGAGTTTGTGAGATTAGTCTTAAACGATTCATGACAATCCTTAGCCTGAGATTCATCACAAGAGGCAATACAGGCGTGAATCAGCCCAGAAGGATCAATTTGTTCATTTACCCAAATATTCATAGTTTATACTTTGAAAATATCGTGTTAAAACCGCCATCTTTAATTTTATAATGTTTGTTGAATTTATGTACAAGAATAGTTAACAGGGAAAGAAGCGTGATAGATATAGATATGGAAATACCTGATTGTCAAAATCAAATATTAGTCCTATATTTAACCAAGTATTTAATATCACCAGTTCCTCCCAGATTCCCATTCCCAATTCCTTCTTAACCCCCATGAGTGCAGAGATTATTTGCGTTGGTACAGAAATGCTGCTAGGAGATATCCTCAACAGCAATGCCCAATATCTTGCCCAGCAGTTAGCACAGTTAGGCATTCCTCACTACTATCAAACCGTCGTCGGGGATAATCCAGACAGACTCAAAGAAGTGATCGAAATTGCCGCTTCCAGAGTACAAATTCTCATTTTTACCGGTGGTTTAGGCCCCACACCCGATGATCTCACCTGCGAAACTATCGCTGATTTTTTTGGCGTACCTTTAATAGAACGAGCCGATATTATCGAAGATATAACCGAAAAATTTGCCCAACGGGGACGAGTAATGTCTGCCAATAATCGCAAACAAGCCTTAATTCCCCAAGGTGCAGAAATTTTACCCAACCCCACAGGAACAGCACCCGGTATTATTTGGCAACCTCGTCCAGGATTAACTATTTTTACCTTCCCTGGTGTTCCCAGCGAAATGTATCGAATGTGGACAGAAACCGCCGTACCTTTTCTGAAAAGTCAAGGTTGGGGAAAGGAAATTATTTATAGTCGTAGTTTAAGATTTTGGGGAATTGGAGAATCAGCATTAGCCGAAAAAGTAGCCCCTTATTTTGACTTAACTAACCCCACAGTAGCCCCCTATGCGGGCAAGGGAGAGGTCAGACTGCGAATTTCCGCCAAAGCTACAGACGCAACAACCGCAGAAGCTTTAATTACACCCATTGAAAAACAACTCATAGAAATTGCTGGCTTAGATTATTACGGCATTGATAATGACACCCTCGCTGCTGTTGTTGGTAATTTATTAAAGTCTGCGGGAGAAACCCTATCTGTCGCTGAATCTTGCACCGGTGGGGGACTGGGGCAAATGTTAACAGAAACTTCCGGTAGTTCTGATTACTTTTGGGGTGGAGTAATTTCCTACGCCAATTCCGTAAAAATTGGACTATTAGGGGTCAACCCAGAGGATTTAGAGGAATTTGGGGCAGTAAGTGCGACAGTAGCTGAACAAATGGCTATTGGTGTTAAAAATCGGCTCTCAACTACTTGGGGATTAAGTATTACAGGCATTGCTGGACCGACCGGAGGAACCCAAACCAAACCAGTGGGTTTAGTCTATATTGGTTTAGCTGGTCCTGGCAACGAAGTAATCAGTTTTGAACATCGCTTCGGAACAATTCGGGGACGGTCTTTAATTCGTTATGTGAGTGCAAATGCAGCTTTGGATAATCTGCGGCGACAGTTGCAAAAAAGGCTAGTACCGCAGGGCGGAAGTCAAAAGTCAAAAGTCAAAAGTCAAAACTAATATACAGTAGGCTTTTGGCGATTGAATATGGTTGCTTTATTTACGCTGTGATATACTAGTACCGCAGGGCGGAATTAAAAATTAAAAAACCAGATTACACAGTCCTTGTATCTGCTCAATAAATGGGGGCGGACTACCTATTCGGGAACGATTTTACGCCATTTGAGGCTTGTCATTGAACGATTTACCCCGAATTATTGAGCGGTTACCAGTCCTTTTCCCTATTTTTAGTGATGCCTTACTTACGATTTAGATGTCTATTGTATACTGGTTTTTTGCGACTCAATATTTACACTTCGTGATAGTTTGGTCTAGATAATGCTTGACAATAGCTAATGAACAGGCTATGGTTATAAATAAAAATTTCTGACTCAGAGAGTCATTATCATTACGGCGGTTTCCGATCTTAATGAGGTACAAAGTTGAATCATGAAACTCTTGTAGTGCGGGCATACTATGGCTAACGCCACGCCGCGCTAAGGACAAGCTTAGTACGAGTATTGCCCAGTAGATATGTACCTCATAACACCAGGAAGTGCTGTAATTAGTAGTTTGGTTTGTTTCGTTATAAATTTTTTAATGGACTTATAATCAAGAATGGCACTAAATGAAAGTCCGAAAAACTCAAATTCTTATCCTCTCATCAACGGAAATAAATATTTAACAGAAACTCATACAGAGTTAAATGGTGATCAGATATCTACTCTTACAACTAAAACAATGTCAAATCATAAGAGTTCTATAATATCTCCTTTACATTCAATTGAGGCCGTTCTCCCTTCTGAAGTTAGTGATACTTCATATCATAAACTAACCACTTTGTCTGTAATCACCGAGTTTTTTCCTCCAGACTATGCTGCAACCGGACAGTTGATTGAAGAACTAGTCAAACAGCTTGAGAAACAAGGAATCATGATTAGAGTATTCACTGGACAACCAGGGTACGCTTTTACTACTGCTAAAGCCCCAGCCTTAGAGCAATTAGGCAACATTCGCGTCCAAAGATCCCGATCTACTCAGCTTTGGTCTAAGAGGATTCGGGGGAAGGCTGTGAATGGTGTTTTATTTACATTGCGGACTTTTCTCCATATTATCAAGAATGCTCGCAAAAATGATGTATTTCTATTAACTTCAGCACCTCCTTTTTTATCAATAGCCGGATATTTCGCTCATTTGTTATTAAAATTTCCCTACATATGCCTAATTTATGATCTATATCCGGATATTGCGATCGCTTTAGGAGTAGTTTCCAAAAAGCACTGGTTAGCTAAGTTTTGGTGGGCAGTCAACCGCCAGATTTGGCAAAAATCTAAAGGAATTATTGTTCTAAGTCCTGCTATGAAAGAGAGAGTCATAGCAATCTGTCCAGAGGTAGCTGATAAGGTTTCTGTGATTCACAGTTGGGGCGATTCTGAGTTAATTTTCCCCATTGCCAAAGAAAAAAACTGGTTTGCCAAACAACATAATTTGGACACCAAATTTACAATTCTTTATTCCGGTAATATGGGTCGGTGTCATGATACGGATACAATTTTGGCAACTGCTCAAAAATTACAAGATGAACCGATTCAATTCGTTTGTATTGGTGGTGGACCGAAACGTGAAAGCTTTATTCAAGATGTGACTCGTTTGGGATTAAAAAACTTTCTCTTTCTCCCCTATCAAGACAAAAGTGTGCTACCTTATTCCCTGACAGCTTGTGATTTGTCCTTAGTCAGTGTAGAAGCAGGTTTAGAAAGTTTAGTTGCTCCTAGCAAACTCTATCCAGCTTTAGCTGCGGGAAGACCCATAGCAGCTATTTGTCCAAAAAATTCCTACTTGCGACAGCTAATAGCAGATGGTGAGTTTGGTATTAGCATTGACAATGGAGAGAGCATAAATAAACGGAGTAATCTGTAGTTTATGTGAACCAAACCACTCAAAACATGAGTAAACGTTATCTAGGTCATAACACCTTG